>JBPYDY010000051.1:0-21795 GCA_051986155.1 Methylocella sp. | reverse complement strand
TTCTTTCTCGCCAAGCGAGGCCAGACGCGGGGCAGATGCCGGTGGTCCTGACGGCGGCCGGCATCGCAATCAAATCCCACGCCCAAGCGGAGGTCGCGGTCCGTCATACACATGCAATATGAAGTTGCAATTGTTGTTGTTTGCCTGACGAATCGCAATTTTGGCGGCAAGCGGGAGGCACTCTCCCGCGCCAGTCCAGTGAGCGCGAAGAGAATGGCATTCGAATCGCGGCAGAACAAGATCGCAAGGTCGGCAGAAGCACGCAGCCGAACAAGTGCAAGAGGACCGCCGGCTCATAATGTCAGCGGCCGCCGGAGAAGGGAAATGGGGGAAGACGTCAAGAAGGACACGATCGCAAAGGCTTATGCGTGCTGGGCGCCGGTCTATGATTTGGTTTTTGGCCCCGTTTTCGAGCGCGCCCGGCGCGCGGCCATTGCCGCCGCCGAACGCGCCGGCGGGCGCATCCTTGAGGTGGGCGTCGGCACGGGCCTCTCGCTCCCTCATTACCGGTGCGTAACCCAGCTCGTTGGCGTCGATCTCTCCGAGCCCATGTTGCGTAAGGCGCATGCCAGGGTGAGTGGCTTGGGCCTGCGAAACGTCGAGGGGCTGGTCGTGATGGATGCCCAAAAGATGGCCTTTCCCGATCATTCCTTCGATGTCATCGTGGCTCAGCTCGTCGTCACCACCGTGCCCGATCCCGAAGCCGCTCTCGATGAGTTCATGCGCGTGCTAAAGCCCGGAGGCGAAATCGTTCTCGTCAGCCGTGTCGGCGCGGATCGAGGCTTGCGCCGGGTCATCGAGCAGCGGTTCACTCCAATCACGCGCCGGCTCGGCTGGCGGCTCGAATTTCCTTGGGCGCGCTATGCCCGCTGGGCCGAGCGCCGGGAGAGCGTCCATGTCATCGAGCACACGCCGCTCGCGCCATTTGGCCATTTCTCCCTGATTCGTTTCGCAAAAGCGAACACAGCACAAGCGGCGCAAGAGCCTGAGCTTCAATTGGAGGCACAAGCAACGGCCTGACCGGGCCGAAGCCGCTCTGCGGTTTTGCTGTGGAATGGCGGAACGCCCTTAGATCCGTGACAGCTTCAATTTGGGAGTTGTGGCCAAACTGTCACAATTGAAGCGTAGGCACGAGCGTCGGACACTAAAAGGAGAGGGAGGTCAATGACCGGGTTCTTGCAGGATCTTAAGACACAGCGATGGGACGATCATCGCTATTACCATCACAGCCGCATCAATCAGTCGCTGCACCTTCTCAGCGCTATCAGCTTCTTATGCTCATATGCGCTGGTGTTTTTGAACCCCGTTGCGGCGGCGCTTGCGGGGTGGCTAGGGGCAATGACAAGCCGCCAAATCGGCCATTTCTTTTTTGAGCCGAAATGCTACGACGCCGTGAACGAAGCGACGCATGAGCACAAGGAGGCAATCAAGGTCGGATACAACCTAAGACGCAAGGTTGTGTTGATGGCCATTTGGGCGGCCTCGCCCCTCGTGCTGTATTTAAACCCAACCCTATTCGGTGTTTTTCAGCCGCACGGCGATATGGCAGAGTATGTGCGCCATGTCGGCCAGCTCTGGCTGTTCCTAGCCGCCGCGGGACTCGCTTTCAGGACGGTGCAGCTGTTCTTCATCCGGGATGTGCAGACCGGGCTCGTATGGATGACCAAAATCCTGACGGACCCGTTTCACGATATCAAGCTGTATCACAAGGCACCGGTTTACCTGTTGCGCGGCGAGCTCTTCGATTCCGAGCTGTTTGAAACGAAGGGTGCCTGAGCGGCATCTTGGGACTAGACCTGCCCCCCCTTCTTTGGTGGGAAGGCAGGGCGGGGCCTCCTCGCGAGGCGATGGACGATCATCTCGCGCAGAATTTGGCGCCTGACCGACCGGTTCGTCGCTGCGGGATCGGTCCACCACCAACCGTCTTGCCGCATGGCCTTGGCGGCGGCTTCGAAGCGGTCCGCGACGGCTTCGAAGTCCGCCTCCTGATAATTTAAGCTGAAGATGATTCGCCCCGTGCCTATCCAGCTCAGCGCCAGCCCTTCCGCGCGCAGATAGTACTGAAACATCCAATTATAGCGCGACGGCCGCATGTACAAAATGTTCCAAATCGACGACATATTTTCTATTCGAACGGGAAGGTCCTCGTCCTGCATCCGCCGATTGAGCTTATCCCTCCGTTCGTTCCAAATGTTATCGAGATTAAGGTACAGTTTTTGAATTTCCGGGCTGTCGATTTTCTGCAAAAATGCATACATCGCGCCCATGACATAGGGATGGGAGTTGAACGTGCCGCGGGCAAAGCAGACGTCGGCCGGCCGATCATCACGGTAGCGCTTCATCAAATCCTTGCGGCCGCAGACAACGCCAACCGGAAGGCCTCCTCCAAGCGATTTACCATAGGTCACAAGGTCGGCTTTAACCCCAAAATACTCCTGCGCCCCTCCAAGCGCGAGGCGAAACCCCGTAAAGACCTCGTCGAGGATCAATACGATCTTCCGCTCGCTGCAAACGGCGCGCAGCTGCTTCAGCCAAGCGGCATAACCCTCTTTATCGAAATGCGCTTGCCGCGCGCCGTCTACCAGAGAAGAATCCGACGGCGCCGCCCTATTCGGGTGCAAGGCTTGCAGCGGGTTGACAAGCACGCAGGCAATGTCGCGGCGCTTACGCAATACCGCCAAGGAATTCTCAGACATTTCTTTCAAAGTGTAGGTCCCGTGCACAGAGGCAGGATTGCCGGCGCCCGGCTGCACATCGTCCCACCAGCCGTGGTAAGCACCGCAAAAGCGCACCAGATGCGATCTTGCGGTGTGGTAGCGAGCAAGCCGCACCGCCTGCATCACGGCCTCCGTGCCGGACATATGAAACGAAATCTCGTCGTGACCGGAAATTTCTTTTATCCGTTTCACATTGTAGGCGATAACCGGATGATAGCCGCCAAGAACGGGCCCGAGTTTGCGCACGCTGCGGTTTCCTTCATCAATGCACGTCTTGTAAAAATCATAGCCGAACACGTTCACGCCATAGGAGCCCGTGAGATCGTAGAGGCTATTCCCGTCGAAATCGGTAAGGGTCACGCCCGAGGACCCCTGCAGAAAAGCACCCGCATCGAGATTCTCCCGCACCAAACGGCTATATTGAAACGGCACGCGATAGGCAGTCGTAAACTGAAGGTCGGAGATGCTTGCCTTGACTTCTGCCGTGAGCGCGCGCGAATTCGCGAAACGCTCGCGGAAGATTTCAGACAGCCTGGCAAAAGCGGCGCGCCGGCGTTCGGCAATCTCGTTAGGGGGATTGTCGGAGCAAAAGAACCGGTCTTCTTCAAATTCGTAGAACGGAATGAGCGAGGCAATCCGTCTTGCAATCCTGGAATGCCCGGCAAGCGAGGGATGCTTAGCCCTCGACAGCTCCAGCCGCGACTTCAGTTTTGCCAAAAGTGCGGCGGTTGCGGCTGTGGCCGCTGCCGCTGAAAGCACAAAAACAGGCTGGGGTATCATAAGCGCAGGGCTATCGAGACAGGATTACCGTATCATGACAATTCGTTCCCTTATTGCAAAAGCCGCCCGGCATGAGGGGCTCAATTTTGCGCTCACCAACAAAGTGCCCCGGCGCTCGGCGACGCGATTGATCGGCTGGCTGAGCAAAATCGAACAGCCTTTGGTCCGCGACTTGTCGATCGCAATCTGGCGTGTATTTACCGATTTGGACCTCAGCGAAGCAAAGAAGAAAAAATTTAAAAGTATGCATGACTGCTTCACGAGGGAGCTCAAGGAAGGGGCCCGTCCCGCCGACCCGGATCCAAACGTGCTCGTCAGTCCGTGCGATGGCATCATTGGAGCGAATGGCGCGCTGGTGGGCACCGAGCTCATGCAGATTAAGGGATCTCGCTACACGCTCGAAGAATTGCTGGGAGACGCAGCTCTTGTTAATCACTACCGCAACGGTTGGTATGTTACGCTGCGGCTGACGTCCAGCATGTACCACCGGTTTCATGCTCCCCACGACTGCCGCGTGGAGCAAGTGACGTATATCCCCGGAGATGCGTTTAACGTCAACCCGGCAACTCTCAAACGAATCGAAAAGCTCTTTTGCAAGAACGAGCGCGCCGTCATTCAAACGAGACTTGCGAACGCAGGGCACCTTGTTACGCTGGTGCCTGTTGCCGCCATCCTTGTTGCAAGTATCAGGTTGCACTTTCTTGACGTCCCACTGACCCTCCAGTATGACGGGCCACATATGCTTGCCTGCGATGCGTGGTATCTCAAGGGAGAGGAGATGGGCTGGTTCGAGCATGGCTCGACGATCATCGTTTTTGCGCCAGAGAACTTCGCACTTTGCAAGAATGTTCAAGAGGGGAACATTATCCGCGCCGGGCAGGCGCTGATGCTCCTGCCTTAGTTCCATTACCCAGATCTCCTTGAACGAAGTCGGAAGCTGCTGCAAGGAACCCAGCATGACATTTGGCGGAAAATCTGCCAGATTGTGGCGCTCTTCCTTCAACAAGCCGGGTGCCCTTACTAGTGGGACGTGCCGGGCCAGGGTCACGTCATGTTCGACAGCGTCGCGGTAACGGCCCCTGCCCGTCTTCATCTTGGATTCCTCGACATGAACGGCGGGCTTGGCCGCCGTTTCGGCAGCCTGGGTCTTGCAGTCGACGGGCCGAGGACGAGGCTCTCGCTCCGCCGCGCCGCGAGACCAGCGGCCGAAGGGGAGGACCTCGAGCGCGCAATGCGCCATCTTGCAGCTCTTGCACGCCACTTTGGTTTAAGCCAAAGCTATGATTTGACCATTCATGAGGCGATTCCGCGGCATGCAGGCCTCGGTTCGGGCACCCAGCTCGCGCTGGCCTTGGCAACGGCGGTGCGGCATCTCGAAGGCTTGACGCGTGACGACTCAAATGACGCGCTGCTGCTGCGGCGCGGCGCGCGTTCGGGAATTGGCATCGGCCTTTTCGAACACGGCGGCCTTATCGTAGATGGCGGCCGGGGTCCCTTGACCTCGGCGCCGCCCGTCGTCGCGCGGATGGAGTTTCCGTCGCAATGGCGGGCGATAATTGTGCTTGATCCGGGTATGGAAGGCGTGCATGGAAGCGCGGAGCAAACGGCTTTTTCTGCGCTTGCGGATTCGAGCGCCGGATCGGCAGGCGAAATCTGCCGGCTTGTCCTCGTCAAGGCATTGCCCGCGTTGGCGGAAGCAGATATCGCTTCCTTCGGCGAGGCAATTGCGCGTATTCAAGAGATAGCTGGAGACTATTTTGCGCCGGCTCAGGGCGGTGCCCGGTACGCCAGCACCGCCGTGGCGCATCTCATGGAGGATCTCCGCCATCACGGTGCGCAAGGAACTGGCCAGTCGTCCTGGGGCCCAACCGGCTTTGCTTTCGCCGCAAGTGCAATGGAGGCGCAGCGCTTATACGATCTTACCCGTCGAGAGGCCGCCAGACTCGGGCTCGACATGCTCATTTGCAAAGGGATGAACCACGGCGCGCTGATTGAACGGAAGACCTTCGCCGCCGCCAGATAACTAATAGAGGGGAAATACGTGGCCAAAAATATCCTCCACATGTTAAGCTCTTTGAAACACATGAGCCCATTCGACGTGAACATGGCGATTGACGCTGGCTTTGACGCTGTCATCCCTTATTCGGGCGTGACCCTCGACGACGTCAGGCCCCTGGTGCAGGATGCCATGTTTTCCCGCTCGCCCCGGGATGCGGTCCGGACCGGAATCTTTATCGCCGGCAAGGACGCAGGACTGGCCCTCGACATGATGGAGAAACTGCAGGCGTCGTTGCTAAAACCGTTCGAGATTTCCGCCTTTGCCGACCCTGCGGGGTCATTCACGACCGCCGCCGCCATGGTGGCCTGTGCCGAAAAAAACTTAAAAGAAATAAAGCACCTTGCTCTTGCAAAGACCAAAATCGTGATCTTTGGCGCGACCGGAGTCGTCGGCTACGCCGCGGGCGTCATTTCCGCGCTCGAAGGCGCCGAGGTTTTTCTTGCGGGCTATGACGGACCGGAGCGCGTGCAGGCTAAGGCTGCCGACATGAAGAAAAGGTTCGGTGTCGACGTGCATGCAGTGGACGCGAGCAGCGAACAGAAGAAGGCCGCCGCACTCGTTGGAATGGAGGTCATCTTCTGTGCCGCCGCGGCAGGAAAGCAGATTGTATCGAAAGAGCTGCTTGCCACCGCAAAATCGCTGGTTCTCGCCGCCGATGTCAATGCCGTGCCGCCGGCAGGGGTCGAAGGCCTTGAGCTCAAGGCGGATGGCGTCGCATTTTTTGGCTCGGTATTGGGACTGGGGCCGCTTGCGATCGGCGACATAAAGTACAAGACGGAGTCCGGTCTGTTCCAGCGCATGGCGACTTCATCCAAAGCTGTCAGTTTCGATTTTCGCGATGCATTTACTCTCGCGCGCGAACTCGTCTAACGGGCGTGCCGCGGTTTTGATCGCGGCGGCCTCGGGGCGCGCATTGGGGGCGGCCGCGCGTCGCGCCGGGTACCGGCCGCTTGTCGTGGATTTTTTCGCCGATGCTGACACGCGCGAGATTTGCGCCAAAAGCCGGCCTGCAGAACGCGGCTTTGAAACTGGATTTACCGAAGAAAATCTGATCCCCTCGCTGGAAGAAATTGCCGAGGGCGAGGCCCCTTACGGCGTCGTTTACGGCGCAGGATTCGAAGACCGGCCCTGGCTGTTAGACTCTCTCGCGCAACGCTTCACGCTCCTCGGCAATCCGCCGGATGTCGTCCGGCTGGTGAAAGATCCGGTCCGGCTTGCTGACGTGTGCGCCGCACTAGAAATTCCGCATCCAGAGATTCGGGTAAAACGGCCTGCAAAGTACCGGGACTGGCTCGTCAAAAGTGCAGGCGGATCGGGCGGGACTCATGTCGCGCCAGCTTCCGCCGCGCTCGCGCAGGATGCGGCCATTTATTTTCAACACAGAGTCGAGGGTGAACCCGTTTCCATTCAGTTTGTTGCGGACGGAACCCATACGCTGGTCATTGGCTCGAGCCGTCAATGGGCGGCCCCGGCACCGGGCCAACCCTTTAGATTCGGCGGCGTTCTGCGGCCTGCAGTTCTGCAGCCGGAGATGGACCGCCGTTTGCGGCAGGCCGCAGCCGCGGTGAGCGCGGAATGTGGGCTTCGCGGCCTCAACACGATCGATTTTCTGGTCAAGGATAGCAGCTTTACGCTTCTCGAAATCAATCCGCGGCCCGGCGCGGCGCTCGACATTTTCGAGGATGAGCCGGGCGCGCTTTTCCGGGCCCATATAAATGCCTGCTTCGGCCTCCTGCCAGACGATCCGCTCGGATTCACGGGCAGTTCGGCTGCCGCGATCGCCTATACGGGCCATGCGATTGCCTCAATGCCAGATTTCGAATGGCCCGAATGGACGGCAGACTGGCAGACCGCGGGGAGCGCGTTACGCGCGCATGACCCGATCTGCACGGTCAAGGCGAAAGCAGACGAGCCCATGTCCGCGCGTGCGCTCGTCGAGGCGCGGGCCAATTTGCTTCTCGCCCAGTTTGAACATATCCGGAAGCAAAATAACGGCAATGCGGAGGAAACCACCCTTGAGGATAGGCGAGCTGAGTATCAACACGTTGGCTGGGCAGGCGGTGGACCGGCTGATCGCGAACTCCGCAAGGCTGCGGATTGCGGTTTCAAAGGGGGCAAAAGGCGAGACGGTTATTGACGCCGGTCAGAGTGTGCGCGGCGGAATCGAGGCCGGTTTGACGGTTGCCGAAATCTGCCTCGGCGGACTGGGCACGGTCGGGCTCGCCCCCACTGGTCCCAATCCCAAGTGGCCTTTCGAGCTGTGCGTTCGCAGCGCAGACCCGGTAACGGCTTGTCTTGCGAGCCAATATGCCGGCTGGGCGCTTTCGCACGGCGAGGGCAAAGCGAAATTCTTTGCGCTTGGTTCCGGGCCCGGCCGCGCGCTAGCTCGCAGGGAGCCATTGTTTGACGAATTGGATTACCGCGACAAGGCGAGTCGGGCGACCCTTGTCCTCGAGTCCGGCAGGCCGCCGCCAAAGGAAATCGCCGAAAAGGTCGCAGCGGATTGCGGCGTGCCGTGCGAAAATCTGACTTTCATCTTCGCGCCGACACAGAGCCTTGCGGGCAGCGTGCAAGTCGTGGCGCGCGTGCTCGAGGTCGCGCTACATAAGACGCATGAGCTCAAATTCCCGCTCTCCCGCGTCGTCGACGGCGCGGCGTCGGCGCCGCTTGCGCCGCCGCATCCTGATTTTGTCCAAGCGATGGGGCGCACCAACGACGCAATCATTTATGGAGGCCGGGCGCATCTTTTCGTTACCGGACCGGCGGCTGACGCAAAGGCCCTCGCTGAAAAGCTCCCAAGCATGACCTCGCGCGACTATGGCCGGCCGTTTGCCGAGGTATTTAAGGCCTATAAGGGCGACTTCTATGCGATCGACCCCATGCTTTTCAGCCCCGCCTGCGCGATCGTGACAGCCGTCGAATCAGGTGAGACCTTCCACGCGGGCAGGATCGAGAACGCGTTGCTCGATGCTTCTTTTGGATAGGGGGCGAGTTTCGCGGCCGCCTCGTGGCGGCCCGAAAATCGCCTTGGCTGTTGATATATACGATTGGCATGCGCGGGATTTGACAGCCGCTTTTGCCCGCGCGGGCGCGATTGCCGTGCCCGTCCGCCTGTCGCAATGCGGCTTCGAAACGGGTCGCCCGAGCGGGCTCGTTATTCCGGGTTTCGGTGCCGGTCTTCCGGATGCGATGTTTGTGCGCGCGATCGGCTCTGGAACGTTTGAAAGCGTCACACTGCGCCTTGGTACGTTGCACAGCCTTGGCGCCCTGGGCGTTCCCGTTCTTAATTCGGCCCGGACGATCGAGATATGCGTCGACAAGGCGGCAACAAGCTTTGCGCTTGCCCGCAACGCAATCCCAACGCCCGCGACCTGGACAGTCCAGTCCGAAGACGCCGGCCGCCGGATTGTGCGCCGCGAGGGCCAGCGCGGACAGCTTGTCCTAAAGCCCTTGTTCGGCGCACAAGGATACGGATTAAAGCTCATTCGCTGCGAAGACGACTTGCCGCCGCTCCATTCCGCGGATGGAGTCTATTATCTGCAACGGTTTGTTGCGGTCGAACGCAACGGCTTTCGCGACCTGCGGCTTTTCGTCTTGGACGGAAGGGTCATCGCGGCGATGATCCGGCATGCGGCGCACTGGGTCACGAATATGAAGCTTGGCGCGAAGGCCGAATGGCTTGAGCCGGATGCCGAAACGGCCGGCCTAGCGGTGCGCGCAGCGGCGGCAGTTGGCGCCGTATTCGCCGGCGTTGATCTCATCCGTGACGCGTCTGACGCGCTTCAAGTCCTCGAAGTCAACAGTATGCCCGGCTGGCGCGGTCTCCAAAAAGTGGCACCCTTTCGGATTGCAGACCGGCTTGCGCGGCACGTCTTGGCGCGGCTTGGCCAATTGCCGGCGACGATGGCCGCCGGATGAATGAAATCGCAGAGGCTTTTGTTGCTGCTTGCCGGGACGAAATCGAGGCGCCGAAACCCGGCAATGTGCATATTTTTGCCGACGGCCATGGTATGACGGTTGATGATTTTTTGCACAGCGCAGAGGCCGCCGCTCCTGCCCTGTGCAATCCTGGCGTCTCCGTGGGCGCGCGGATATTTGCCGCCGTGGAAGCAACCTTTGCGGCGGTCGGCAAAAACACCAATTTGGGCATAATTCTCCTTTGCGCGCCGCTTGCCGCCTCCGCTGAGAGGAGCGGCGGACTTGCCGAGAATTTAAAGCAGACGCTCGCCGGATTAACCCGCGCCGATGCGGCCGACGCTTTCAAGGCCATTGTTCGCGCCGGGCCTGCAGGCCTTGGGACGGCAACCCAAAACGACGTTCGCGGATGCGCCCATGTCACGCTTTTGGAGGCGATGCGCGAAGCGGCCGGCAGGGACCGGATCGCATATCAATTTGCCTTTGATTTTGCGGATGTTTTTGATGTAGGAATGGAGGCTCTCCTGGCCGCTGGCAAGGCTTGGCGCCCGCCTTGGCCTGCAACCAGCGCCTACCTCGCGTTTCTCGCGCGCTTTCCTGACAGCCATATTGCACGAAAAAACGGCTGGGATGCGGCTACGCGCGTTCAAATCGAGGCTGCCGGGATACGCAAACGTTTCGTGAACGCGGTAAACCCCGAAGGGTGCCTTCAGGACCTTCTGACCTTCGACCAGCGTCTCAAAGCCTCAGGATTCAATCCCGGGACAAGCGCGGATCTTACGGTTGCGAGTCTTTTCACGGAGAGGCTAACGCGCGGCTTGATAAACCGCGGCAATAATGGTTGAGTGGCCGGAGGGCGGCCAGCGCCGCCTTTAACTGGCCCAATCAGCCCGGATGAATGCGATACATTGCATAAGAGTGAGTGTCTGCATTTGTGCGGCGACTTCGACAAAAAATCGGAGCGGGTTTCACTCTTAGGAGGAAGTCAACCATGGGGGTATTTGGCAGTATGGCAAAGATAAACAAGCTCTGTGTCGGCGAATCGCTCGTCGGCGACGGCAATGAAGTTGCGCACATCGACCTCATCATGGGGCCGCGAGGCAGCCCGGCTGAATCGGCATTTGCCCATGCGCTCACCAACAATAAGGACGGTTTTACCACCCTGCTCGCCGTGGTCGCGCCAAACCTTTTGTGCAAGCCTGCGACCGTCCTATTCAACAAGGTGACGATCAAGAATGCCAAGCAGGCCGTCCAGATGTTCGGCCCCGCACAGCGCGCCGTGGCCAAGGCGGTTGCCGACAGTGTCGCAAGCGGCGTCATCCCAGTGGCCGAAGCGGATAATATCTTTATTTGCGTCGGCGTGTTCATCCATTGGGATGCGACCAACGACAAGAAGATTCACGATTACAACTATCAGGCGACGAAAGAAGCGATTCAGCGCGCGGTTGTAGGCGATCCATCGCCGCAAAAGGTTGTCTCGCAGCGTGACCAGGTGAAGCATCCTTTCTCACCAGCCTGAGTGGCAAACGGTATCCTACCTATAAAGGGGCTCCGGCCCCTTTTATTTTCGCCGTGCGGTGCCTTAAAGCTCAAACGCGGCAAGCTCTGGGGCTGCCAAGCCGCCATCGTGCAGCGCCGACGAGACAAGCGCTCCGCTCATGCCTGATTCGATCAACCTTTTGAGATCGGAGCTGTCGCGGACCCCTCCGGCGGCATAAACCTTGGCTTTTGGCGCGCGGCGCTTAACCTTTTCGAGGCGATCAAGCTCCGGCCCCGCGTTGGTCCCGACCCGCGCCAGGGCCATGACAATGACACGTGCCGGCCAAAGCTGAGGCTTATTCCAGATTTCGCCTGGGCCGAGAAGGTCATTGCCGCGATAGTCGAGGGACAAGAGCGCTCGCCCGCCCAACGCAAGGTCCTCGAGCACGGCGTGGCTCTCCAAAGTCTCGCTTCCAAGAACAAGATGCGCCTCGTCGTGGCGGCCAAGCCATGCGCGCGCCTCCGCGGCGTCGCGAACCCCCACATCAACCCAAAAATTCAGGCGGGGAAATGCGGCGCGCAATTCTTGAAGGCAACGCTCGTGGCTGCCGTGCCTTTCGATCCCGTCGAGATCGGCGAAGTAGATGGTATGAAATGAATGGAGGCTCAAAAGCCCAGTGATTACATCTTGCGGTGCGCTCGAGCGGGCGAGCGGCGTGACGATCGGCTCATAGAACTGGCGCAAGCCCTTTCGCGCACGGACGACCGCCCCGGCACACAAATCGATCGCAGGAATGACTTCAAACATAGGCTCGGGCATAACTGCGCCACTGTTTGCTTGGGCGGGGGGTGAGTAATGCAAATTACCATGGGCTGGGATGTCGGCGGCGCGCATCTTAAGGTGACGCGCGCTGAAAATGGCATCATTACCCGGGCCGTGCAAATCGCAAGTCCGCTTTGGCAAGGGCTCGAGACGCTTGAACGCGCTTTTTTAGAAGCCGAGACCTCCCTCGGCCAAGCGCCGATCAACGCCATCACAATGACCGGCGAATTATGCGATGCCTTTACCACCCGCGCCGAGGGCGTCACAAAACTCGCCGTGGCGATGTCGCGCCTCCTTGGATCCCGGCGTGTCGTATTTTACGCCGGCCGCTCGGGGTTCGTCGACGCGCGCGAAATCCCAGAGCGCGCCATCGACATTGCCTCGGCCAATTGGCACGCGAGCGCGGCGCTGACCGCTGCGCGTGTGCGCAACGCCCTTTTTATCGACGCCGGTTCGACGACCACTGATATTATTCCAGTCGCCAACGGTACCCCGGCAAACCTTGGGTTTACCGACGCGGAACGGCTCTCTCACGGGGAGCTCGTCTATTCCGGCATCGCGCGCAGTCCCCTGATGGCCGGTCCCAAGCTTGTTCCCTTTGCGGGGAGCCGGACGCCGCTGATGAACGAATGGTTCGCCACGATGGCCGACGTTTATCGTATTCTCGGGCTCTTGCCCGAAAGGGCCGATATGATGGAGGCGGCCGATGGACGCGAAAAGACGGTCGCCGCTTCCTGCGCGCGCCTTGCACGGATGGTCGGCCGCGACAGCGCAGAAGCGGACGCGGCTGACTGGGAGCGGCTCGCACAATTCTTTGCCGAGGCGCAGCTGCGCGCGATCATGGATGCGGCGGCGCTCGTCTTATCGCGCGGGCTGTTGCCACGGGATGCGCTCGTTGCCGGCGCGGGAGCAGGCCGGGAGATCATCCGCGAGCTGGCCTTGCGGCTCCGCCGCCCTTACCTTGATTTCGGCGAGCTGATCGAGGCGGCGCCTGACGTCCGAAGCAAGGCTTGCGATTGCGCCCCGGCAGCGGCCGTTGCATTGCTGGCCGCCGTTGAGTTTGCAGCGTAATAGGCTTCCCGCTTTTGCATCAGCCAGGACCAAGCCTCGCGCTCCCTGGGTCCAGCGGTCTTTTCGACGGCAATCGCAAGGTAATCGATTTCGCGCTCGATTTTGTCGCGCGGCAAGATATGCAGCCTTGTCAGCAGAATAGCGCACTCCAGCACCGCATTGCGGGCGCGGTTGAACCCTTCGAAGGGCGCGTGCTGCTCGCGGTGCAACACCTCGCAGTGGAAGCGCGGGCGCGTCGCGTCGTCTTCGACCCGTGCAACGCTTAGCTCGGCATGGGCGAGTGCGCAGGCGAGGCGGGGCACCGGAATTTTTTTTGCCGCCACGAGCGGCCAATCGTGCCGCCCCGTGACGAGGCCTGCGAAAATGGCAGCGTCGTCGGTGTAATTGGCGACTGCAAGGGGCGTTTGTGCGAGATTGTCGCCCGTTTTCGACGGACGAAATGGCGCAACGATCCACCCGGAGCCATCCTCGATGAGGCCGATCGGGGCAAGTTGCGCGTTGCCTGAGCGATCGATGGTCGAAAGGATAACCTCGCGGATTACGGGCACTTTGCATTCTCCTCTGGGGACCATGGGCGCGGCAAGCCGCGTTCCCCTTGGCCATCTCAGGCATTTTTGCGCAGCGTATGGCCCGCCTCGCGCAGGCGGCTCTTGTCTTCTTCGAGCTTGTCAGTCGCACATCCCCAGTCGAGCGGCTCGTCCTGCGCGTAGCGCTTGCCGAGCGCAAAGGCAAGTTCGGCCTTGGCAAGCTCGGTCCCGAGATAAAAGGCATGGGCGCCATCGCTCTCGACGCCGAGCTTGGGAAACAAGGACATGGCGTCGCGCGCGACATGATGGCCATCGCGGTTAAAAATGTGAACACCATCCTCGGCAACCGCTATGCGAAAGCTCGCGTCCCGCACCTCTGCGGCGATTTCAGCAATCTCTTGCGGCGAGGACGGGAAAGGCGCGCGATCGTGCAGCTGGAGAAGACCGGCATTATAGCCCTTCGGCAGCGCACTGTCTTCGTGCGCAGTAAACATGAGGCGGCGCGCCGCGTCATGTTCTTCGATGGTGCGCCGCGTATGCGGACTAACCTGAACGGTCAAGACATTGCGAATGTCGAGTTCCGAGCAAAGCCCCATGAGGACCGCCGTCACGCCGCAGGAGTCCACTTCGGTCAATTCGGTGAGGTTTCCGGTGCCCATCATCATCTCTGCCTGCGGAAGGCGGCGCCGTGTTTCGATATAGCGGGCAAGCGAGCTCGCGAATCCGAAGTGAATCGGATCGAGGATGGGATCGACAATATAATGAATACCAAGATCCGTTGCTTTATGGGCGGCGCGGACGAGCGAGTCGATGTCGCCATGCGGAGCAGGCACAAGGATCGGCGTGACATTTGTCGCCTGCGCGATATCGAGACTGTTTTCGTCGAGGCTGAGGAGAAAATCCGCGCCGGCCTTCGCGCCGCGCGCAAGCTCCTGCCGGTTGGCGGAATCGACGCTCACGGAATTCCCTGCCACTTTCAGTGCGCGAATCGATTCTTCGAGATGCGGAAATGGGGTATCTGGGAGGCACCCAAGATCAATGACATCGGCGCCAGATTTCCTTAACGCGGCGGCCTTAGCGAGCAAAGCCTCGACGGAAAGCGCGGTCGCATCGACGATCTCGCCGAAGATCCTTATCGCAAAACGTGTGAGATCCGGCGCTTTCCCGCTGCGGCCAAAAAAAGCCGGCAGGTCGCTGAGCTCATCCGGTCCCCGGACGACCGGTACGCCGAGATGGCTGGACAACCGCGAAAGATCGGCGCGGCAGCGGCCGGGCAGGATGATCCGGTCGGCATCGACCGGTATTTTGAGGCGGTGCGCGATGATCGATTCGGTCATCAGTGCTGCGACCTTCACTCCTATATTGCATATCTCCCAGTCGAACGGTATCTCGCCTAAGCTCCGCATCAACCGCTCGAGGCGCCGGTAAGCGAGATGGCCGGTGAGAAAGAGAAGGCGCTCGCTCATGTTTAAGGCTGCCGAGTGACATTCGTGGATTTATATTACAGTCTCGTCTCATCGATATGGCGAACGCTCATGGAAACGTCACCACGCTGCCGGGCATGCAGCCGTCCGCCAATAAGGTCGCAGCGCCCGCAAGCGACAAAGGACCCGCAACCCAAACGGCTGCTCGTGCCTTTGCTGCGTAACCCGGAAATGCAGGATCGACGATTTTGCGGACTGCAAGTTCGTCGACCGAGCAGGAATCAATATCGAGCGACTTGATCAGCAGCAGCCGGCAAGCGCCGTAGATCCCGGCAAGCCAAGCCGCAAGTGAATCCGAGCTGACCTCCCAACTCGCCGGCACCGCTTCCGCAGCAAGCACCATGTTTTCCGGCAACCAGACAGGAATTTTGCCGCAGCCCAACACGCGGTCAAGCTCGGCGCGCCCTGATGCAAGCATGAAAGCATCGGAATGAGCGGCAAGTGCAACGCCGTATTGTCCCATGGCGATGAGCGCCATGCGATGGGCAGTGAAATCGCCAAATCCCATCGCGCTTTGCGCTGTGCGGACGCCATCGGCAAACGGCCCCCCGCCAGGAACAAGTATAAGCGAGCCGGCCCATTTTTCCAGTATGTCGAGCCAGGCAGCCCTTTGCGGCATATATGCAAGACTGCCGCCAAGCTTGACGACGGTAAGCTTTGAGGAAGTCGGGCTAGGCGGCATTACCCGGGGGGACCGGCAGGACGCTGCTCGCCCCAGCCAGCTCCGCCATGCGTTCACGTTTGATCTCGATACCAACCGTTCCGCGTACCACATCGAGTTTCTCAACGCGGACACAGACGCGCAGAGCGCAGGGATAGCGCAAGATTTCAACTGCGAGGCTGTTTGCCAGCGTTTCAATCAAATCAATATGACCACGCCCAAGGATGATTCTAATCGCGTCGATAATCAAATCGTAGGAGAAAACCCCGCGCATATCGTCAAGTTGAAGTTTTGCACGCCGCACATCAACATCGATGTTGAAGCGGACGTCCTGTATCTTCGCGCGCTCGAAACCATAGGCGCCGATGGCACAGGGGAGCACGAAGTCATGCACGAATATCCGGTCCGTTTCGACGAACCGGTCATCGGGATTGACCATGCCGCGTGCCAAGAAATGCCGCCAGTCGTTGGCGTCTTCGCCCTGTCCAAATTGGCCATCGGACCTTCGCGGAATGAGCTCTCGGATCATCTTCACGGCGGCCGCATCAATCTCTGCCTCCCGCATCCGCCCCTGACAGAGGCTGCCGCGAAAGCCGAGATAATCCGGCTGCAGCGGGAGAAGACGCGGCACGTCCGGGGCTTCGAGGGAACCCGCGAGACCCGACATCAATCCGCGCTTGCGGCAATGATCCACAAAGCGGTCAAGCGCCGTTATGTCCATATGATCGAGGAGGCGGCCAGACCCTTTCTTTGCGGTATCGAGCATCGCCCCGGTAAATCCATTGTCTGACATGCGCCCCAGCATTTCGAAATCGGGCGCGCAATCGGCAAACAACACACCAACCAATTTTGTGTCGCTTGCCTGCCTGCTCAGCTCCCGCATGCAATCGGCGGCGACGCTCTGCGGGGCAATGCCGACCTTGACGTAATCGACTCCTGTTGCGGCGATTGCGGCGACGCTTTCCGCGATTGCCTGCGGCGCGTCTTGCGCAGGACCCGCCGCGGCGCTAACCGGCTTGCGTCTGCCGACGGACCGGACAATGTCGGCGGCGACCCCGATATCCAGTGCGCCAAGCGCGCCTTTTCCCGGGTCTTTCAGATCGACAATGTCGGCGCCGCCGGCGCAAACTGCCTCCGCCTCGGCCGGGCTTCGCACGCTCGCGAGCATCAACGTCATCGCCGCCTGTCCTCAAAAACTGATTGCCTTTGATCACGCCAGGACCGCTTGTCAACTGATCTGTTGGCAGGCCGCCACGCACCGTTATCTCCAACTTCCTCTTTGGGAAGGCGTCGTGGAAACGGCTTGGGTCACGCTGGCACCTTCGTTGGCGATCCGCAGCCTCTGCCCCATTGCCTGCGAATTACGCGGCATCGAACCTCGCGGCTATCAGCGCGCGCAGCTGCTCGAGGACGCCAGCCGCCCGGCCGCCAAGCGGCTTACCATCTAACGCACAGGCCGCTGTCAAGCGGCTGATGCTGTTGGTGAGGAAAACCTCATCCGCCGCTGCAAGGTCCTCGGCCCGAAGCGAGGGTTCCACCGCGGCCAATCCCGCCTCTTTTGCGAGCGCCAGCACGAGCGCGCGCATCGTGCCGGGCAAGGCGCCGTCGGAAATTGGAGGAGTCTCAAGACGCCCGCCTCGAAGCGCGAACACATTGGCGGCGGAGGCGCAGGCAATGCTCCCGCGCGTATTGAGCAATATTGCTTCATCGGCTCCATGTCCCCGCGCCTCCTGAAGCGCCAACATATTGTCCAAGTAAGGCAGAGCTTTGATCCGGAAGACTGGTGAAAACTCGTTGCGCCGCGTCACTTTAGCAACATGGAGCGAAACCGGCTCCCTGCGCAAAGGCGGCATGCGCGATAAGGTCATCAAGACCACAGGACAAGGCGAATCGGGCGGAACGAGGCCGCGCGGTCCGGGTCCCCGCGTGACGGTGAGCCGCAAGACGGCAGATGCTGCATCCTCGGCCGCAAGATAGTCTTCAATTCCCCCGCGCAGCTTGGTGAGATCGACAGCAGCGGCCAAATTCAAAAGAGAAAGGCCAGACACGAGGCGTTGGAGATGCGCCTCGAGGTCGAACACCCGCCGGCGATAAACCGGCATCGTTTCGAACAGGCCGTCGCCCAGCAAAAAGCCACGGTCTGCGACGGAAATGCGTGCTTCCGCCGGAGCGACGATCCGGCCATCTTGCCACACCCGCGTCACGGCCGTCCGGCGAATTTCAAAAAATTGCGTAGCATCTGATGGCCGTGCTCGGTGAGGACCGATTCCGGATGGAACTGCACGCCAAAGGTCGGATGCTCGCGATGCTCGAGAGCCATGATCTCGCCTTCCTCGGACCAGGCCGTTGCCGCCAGCGAACCATCCGACGTGTCCAACTCGACGATCAGAGAGTGATACCGCCCGGCGCGCAAGGGATTTGGCAAGCCTTGCAGAATACGCGAAGCACCATGGCGTACTTCGCTTGCCTCGCCATGCATCGGACGCTTGGCCCGCGTGATTTTCCCGCCAAACACCTGTCCGATACATTGGTGGCCAAGGCAGATGCCGAGAATAGGCACGCGCCCCGAATATTGCAAAATGAGCGGCATCGACATTCCCGCCTCGCTCGGCGTGCACGGGCCGGGAGATATGACAATCGCCCCGGGCGTCTCCTTCGGGAGCACGGCGTCGTTGCGCACGACTTCCGGCTCTTCGCCCAACTCCCGGAGATAATTTGCGACCGTGTAGACAAAGGAATCATAATTGTCGATGACGAGAATCACTTAGGCAAATTCCTTGGCTCCGAAAGCTGCGAAAATGGCGCGCGCCTTGTCCAAAGTCTCGTCATATTCGGCGGCGGGTTCGGATGCCGTGACAATTCCGCCGCCCGCCTGCACCACGCAGCTGCCGGAACGAAAGCTCGCGGTTCTGATGACGATACTGGTATCCATTGCGCCATCGAACCCGATATAGCCGATCGCGCCGCAATAGGGTCCTCGAGCATAGCGCTCGAGCTCGGTTATGATCTCCATCGCCCGTACTTTTGGCGCGCCGGTGACGGAGCCGCCCGGAAAAGCCGCAGCCAGAAGATCGACCGGCCCCTGCCCTGCCCTGAGCTGCCCGGCGACTGCCGATACCAAGTGGTGAACCGAAGCAAAGGTCTCGAGGCCGCAGAGCTGCGGCACTTGCACCGAGCCGGGCACGCAAACCTTTGACAGATCGTTGCGCAGGAGGTCGACGATCATGACATTTTCGGCCTGATCCTTGCGGCTTTCAGTAAGCGCGCGGGACTGCAGAGAATCGAGGAGCCCGTCTGTGAAGCGGCCGCGCGTGCCTTTGATGGGCCGCGTTTCGACGCGGTCACCTTCGACTCTCAGAAATCGTTCGGGCGAAGCCGAAGCGATGATGAATTCCTCGCGATCGAGATAGGCGGAAAAGGGCGCGGGATTAAGCTTGCGTAACCGCCGATAGAAGCCAAAATGATCGAAATCAGCCAGCACCGGCGCTTCAAATCGTTGGGCCAAATTGGCCTGGAAAATATCGCCTGCGAGTATCCGCTCGATGACTTCCCGAACGGCGCGTTCATAGCTCGTGCGGGTAAAATTGCTGGTCCAGCCTTCAAGCATTATCGGTCCAGAATGCGGCAAGGAACGGGCGCCGTGCCGGAGCAGCGCCTCAAACGAGCGGGCGCGCTCGACGGCGCGCCTTTCACGCTGGCGGGGATCCGTCTCGGGAAATCCGGTCGAGACAATGAAAGCGCGCCGGGCCGCCAAATCGAAGCCGACGGTTACATCGTAAAGTCCGAGCGAAAGATCGGGGAAAGCGAGCGGATCAAATGCGGGCTTTGGCAGGCGCTCCAGACTGCGGCCGAGGTCGTAAGAAAAAAGCCCTGCGGCGCCGCCTTGAAACGGCGGCAACCCGGGCAACGCCGACATTCGAAAACCAGCCAAAAGTTTTTTTAGACGCAGCATCCAATCCGGCGGCGCATTTCCAAACTCAAACCGGGCAAACGGATCGGCCGCGACGAAACTATAGCGGCCAAGCCTCTCATCGGCCGCCGCACTGTCGAGAAAAGTCAGAAAGGGCATGCCGCGAAGCGCATCAGCAGCTGCCATGGGATCACAAAAGTCTATTTCGATGGCATGCATCGAGCCGCCTTAAGCCCTCCGTGCCGCCGGAATAAGTAACAAGCCTGCTTGGTTGCCCATCGATTGCAGGGTCCCAGCCCTCTTCCTTTACATGGGGAGCCTCTGCCGCGGAAGCATCCTTGAAAATGGAAAACCGCCGGTTTTCGGTGAGCCTCCGTCCGATCGAGCGGTCCGGCCCCAGCGCTCCTAATGGCCCTCCTTCGGCGGGGGAGATGGTTGGGGCGCTTCAGGCTTAGGCCCGCCTGGCGGCGGCGCTGGTGCCTGTTTCGGCGGCGCCGGCGGAGGCTTGGCCGGCTGCGCCGGGCGGCCCTTGTAGGCGCGCCACTCGCCCCGCCGGAAACTGGTGGGCATGGAAACCCGCGAATCCGGTTCGGCTGCTGTCCTGGCGTCAAATTCGTGAGCAGCCTTAAGCATGGCAATCCTCCTTCCCACTCCCGGCGGGGATGATTGGCTCTCACCAGAAAAGGATTCGAACTGGCCTAAAGGCACATTATCGGCGGCGGGTCAACGGTGATTGAAGCATCCGCAAACGCAGACTTCTTCAAAAACTTCCAAGCCAGACTTGCATGGAGTTATCGCATGACGTAGCCCAGAGCGCGCAGAGGCGGGCAGTGCCTCCCAGCAAGCGAAGTTGATCCCGCTTTTTACCGCGAGGCGGAAAAATGATTGCAGCCAGGATTGACGGCAAGCCGGTTTCTCTCGCACAGGCCGCGCAACAGGCAGCGGAACTCTTGTCGGGGGCGCGTTTGCCGGTGATCGCCGGCCTCGGCACCGATGTCGCGGGTGCTCGCGCATCCGTTTTGCTCGCCGCAAAGCTTCGCGGTGCCTATGACCATATGCATTCTGCGCAAATATTTGCCGGCCTCAACGTCATGCGCCAATCCGGCGTGATGTATACCACGGCGAGCGAGGCCCGGCTGCGTGCGGATGTTTATTTGTTCGTTGGTGGCGATTTGACGGACGTCTGGCCGGTGATGATGGAGCGCTTGTCGCCTGAGCAAACTCCGCGCTTCGGTCTTGCCCAAGAGAAACGAAAGCTTCTGTGGATTGGGCCGGGACGTGCGGCGCAGACGGGAGAGCTTGCGATCGAAACGCTCGGGACCGGCAATCTGAAGGAGATGCTTGCAGGCGTGCGCGCCCGGGCCGCAGGCAAGCCGGTCAACTGCCCGAAGGGCACGAAAGCCAAATTCGATCAATTCGCCGAAATCTTGAAGAGCGCGTGGTTCGGCGTTGCTATTTGGAGCAGCAGCTCGCTTGACAGCTTGGCGATCGAAATGCTGCATGGGCTTCTGCGCGATCTCAACGAGAAGACGCGCTTCTCGGGCCTGCCGCTCGGCGCTCACGCCAACGCATCGGGCGTCGTGCAAGCCGCAGGTTGGATGACGGGTTTTCCGGTGCGCACTTCGTTCGGGCGCGGCTTTCCCGAGCATGACACATGGCGGTTCGACGCCACGCGGATGATCGACAGCGGCGAGGCGGATGCAGCATTGTGGATTTCCGCCTATGAGGCGAAGAAGCCGCCATGGACGCGAAATGTACCCCTTGTCGCGCTGGTCGCGCCGCAGACCTCATTTGCGCGCGAGCCTCGCGTCGCCGTCGAGGTTGGCTGCCCGGGCATCGATCATGATGCAGCCGAATTCGACCTGCAGACGAATTCGATTGTCGCGCGGAAGGCATTGCGGCCGAGCCAAGCGCCATCCACCGCGGCAGTCCTTGAGCAGATCTGCGCGCATCTTGGGGAGAACGCCTGAATGCTCATTCTTTTGAAGGGGGGCCGGGTCGTCGATCCTGTCAACGGCCGCGACGGCATCGGCGATCTGTGGATCGAGAATGATCGCATTATCGCGGCGCCTTTGGGCAAGCAGGCGGACGACGTGCATGAGGTCTCCGGCAAAATTGTCATGGCGGGCGCCATCGATATTCACTCCCATATTGCCGGCGGCAATGTGAATTCGGCCCGCCTGCTGCTCCCCGAAAAGCATCAGAATTTTCTGCCCCATCCGTCCGCCCTGCCCTTATCCACGGCCAAATGGTCAACCTTCGAAACGGGCACCATTTACGCGTCGATGGGTTTCACCACAGTAATCGAGCCTGCTATCGTCCCGCACCAGGCGTTCCAGGCGCACTTTGAGCTCTCTGACGTTCCAATC
>JBPYDY010000050.1:0-2468 GCA_051986155.1 Methylocella sp. | reverse complement strand
CTGACGCGGATCGAGTTTTCGGAAAGCGTCGATGGTGGCTCGGCGGATGATGGGCCAATGGAAGAGCCCGGGAGCGGCGGCTTTCGAGGACATGAGCAATCTCCATTCAAAAGGCTTTGCCTGCTTGCAGCAGGAAATGTTCGACGAAGGGGCCAAGCGCGAGAGCGGGGAAGTATTGGAGGAGGTATAGGATAAGAATCACGCCCAGAAGCAGGCCGACAAAGAGCGGCCCATGTGTCGGGAAGGTGCCCGCTGACGGCAGCGCCTTTTTCTTGGCGGCGAAAGACCCGGCCATCGCCAGCACGGGGATGACATAGGCAAAGCGACCGAAGAACATGGCAAGGCCGAGGCTGGTGTTGAACCACAGCGTATTGCCATTGAGCCCCGCAAATGCCGAGCCATTGTTGGCGTTGGTCGAGGCAAAGGCGTAGAGAGCCTCGGAGAGCCCATGCGGGCCGGCGTTGCCGAGACTGTCGAGACCAGTCTTCAGCATCAAGGATGCCGCGGTAAAGCCGAGAACGCTTAGCGGATAGATCAGCACCGCGAGCATCGCGAGCTTCATCTCGCGCGCTTCGATCTTCTTGCCGAGATATTCTGGCGTGCGGCCGACCATCAGGCCCGCAACGAAGATGGCAATGACTGCGAGAACCAAAAAGCCGTAAAGCCCGGCGCCAACGCCGCCCGGCGAAATGCAGCCGAGCAGCATGTTGAACATGGGCACGAAGCCGCCGAGCGGCATAAAGGAATCGTGCATGGAGTTTACAGATCCCGTGCTGGTGCCGGTCGTCGCGGTGGCATAGAGCGCGCTCATGGCCGGTCCAAATCGAACCTCCTTGCCTTCCATATTACCGGGCGAAGGATCGACTCCGATTGCCGTCAGCAGCGGATTGCCCGAAGATTCTGCCCAATAGGCGATCAGCACTCCGGCAACGAGGACGATGCCCATGGTGATGGCGATGACGCGTCCCTGGCGGAAGTCCGATACGGCGCGCCCGAAAGCAAAGACCGTCGCGAAAGGGATGACCAGCAGCGCCCAGATTTCCAGCATGTTGGAGATGGCGTTCGGATTCTCGAAGGGATGGGAGGCATTCGCGTTGAAGAAGCCGCCGCCATTGGTGCCAAGTTCCTTGATTGCCTCCTGGCTTGCCACCGGGCCGATGGAGATGACCTGCTTGGCGCCTTCGAGAGTGGCTGCCTCAACGGAGCCTGCAAGGGTTTGCGGCACGCCGAGCGCAACTAGGGCGAGCGCGATTGCGGCGGATAAAGGCAGCAGGATGTAAAGCGTTCCCCGCGTCAGATCAGCCCAAAAATTGCCAACCGTGGGAGATTCCGCTCGCGCAAAGCCGCGGACCAAGGCGAAGGCCATGGCAAGGCCGGTCGCGGCCGAGACGAAGTTGTGGACCGTGAGGCCAAGCATCTGAACGAGATGACTCATCGTCGTCTCGCCGCCGTAATTTTGCCAGTTGGTATTAGTGATGAAGCTCACCGAGGTATTGAAAGCAAGGTCAGGCGGGACGGGATCGAAGCCTTGGGGATTGAGCGGAAGGAAATTCTGCAGCCGCTGCAGGGCGTAGAGCGACAAGAATCCGGCGAGACTGAAGGCAAGCATCGCCATCGTATAGGTAAGCCAGCCCTGCTCGCGCGCGGGATCGACGCCTGCAAGCTTGTAGAGTGCGCGCTCGACCGGGGCGAATACCGGCGAGAGGAACGTGCGTTCACCGTCGAGTACCCGCGCGATATAGGGGCCAAGCGGAACGGCTGCGGCAATGACCGCAATGAGGACGATTGCGATTTGCGCGAGGCCAGTGGCTGTCATGTGTTCCTATCCGGAATGCCCGGCTCCTTGTGCTAGAATTTTTCGGGATGAAGCAGCGTATAGACGAGATAAACTCCGAGCAGGATAGCTGCCACCAGACCGATTAAGGGCTCCACCATGTCAAGCTCCTTCAAAGACGTTTGCATGCGCGCGCATAAGCGGCCATGAGAGCGCAAAGAAAGCAGCCTAAGGCGATAAAGATGAGATCCGGCATGAGCCGCTCCCGTTCTGCGGATTGTCCGCCAAACAAAAGTGTTGAAGGCATAAGGATGCAATTCGAAATCGGGGGGTCCCGCATAAAGAAAGTATAAAGATGCGGATTGCGTCGTCATGAAACAGCGGTGCAGGCGCGGTTCTCTGGCTTTGTATTGCATGCCGATGGCCATCGGGGTCCTTGGGCTGGTGCGCCTCTTCGAGGCTCTGCATGAGCCCCAAATCGTGCAAATTGTAGTTGAGAAACAACGCCGCATTTAATGGGCCGCATCTGAACCGGTATAGACGTGGGACCGAGCGCCGCGCAGAGGCCAGTGCGGAAAAGTCCGCATCGGCCGCCGCGCCAGCCAATTCGTTTTGCAGCAGGTTCTATTTCGGCAGAAAGCCCAGTCGCCGAAGCAACAACGGCATCGTCAGCCCCTGGACAATAATGGAAAAA
>JBPYDY010000049.1:0-3664 GCA_051986155.1 Methylocella sp. | reverse complement strand
GACGAAGACGCCATCTTGACCGCCGATCATGTCGTCGATTTCGGCCCCGGCGCCGGCATTCACGGCGGCGAAATCGTGGCCCAAGGCACCGCCGCTGAAATCATGGGCAACGCAAACTCCCTCACGGGACAGTATCTCAGCGGCGCGCGCGATGTCGCTGTGCCGCGCGTGTGGCGCCTGCCCGAACCCGGCCGCGAGCTCACAATTGTCAATGCCCGCGGCAATAATCTCAAGAATATTTCCGTAGCGATCCCGCTTGGGCTTTTCACCTGCGTCACTGGGGTATCGGGCGGCGGAAAATCGACGCTCATCATCGATACGCTCTATAAGGCGGCCGCGCGGCGGCTCAATGGGGTGTATGAACAACCCTCAGCGCACGGCGCGATCGAAGGTCTCGAATATCTCGACAAGGTGATCGACATCGATCAATCGCCGATTGGCCGCACGCCTCGCTCGAACCCCGCGACCTACACCGGAGCCTTCACGCCGATCCGGGAATGGTTTGCGGGTCTTCCCGAAGCCAAGGCACGCGGCTATCAGCCGGGCCGGTTCTCCTTCAACGTCAAGGGCGGGCGCTGCGAGGCCTGCCAGGGCGATGGCGTCATCAAGATCGAGATGCACTTTTTGCCCGATGTCTATGTCACCTGCGACGTCTGCAAGGGCAAACGCTATGACCGCGAGACGCTCGAGGTGAAATATCGCGGCCATTCCATCGCCGATGTGCTCGACATGACGGTCGAGGAAGCGGCCGCCCTGTTCAAAGCCGTGCCTTCGATCCGGGAAAAATTGGCGACGCTTGCGCGCGTCGGCCTTGGCTACATCAAGGTCGGGCAGCAGGCCAACACGCTTTCGGGAGGCGAGGCGCAGCGCGTCAAGCTCGCCAAGGAACTGTCCAAACGCGCCACCGGCCGCACGCTTTATATCCTCGACGAGCCCACGACCGGACTGCATTTTCACGATGTCGCCAAACTCCTGACCGTGCTGCATGAGCTGACCAGTCAAGGAAATACGGTGATCGTGATCGAGCATAATCTCGAGGTAATAAAGACGGCGGATTGGATCATCGATCTTGGCCCCGAGGGCGGCGATGGGGGCGGCGAGATCGTCGCGGCGGGCCCGCCGGAAGCGGTCATGAAGGAAAAGGGAAGCTACACCGGGCGCTATTTGCGCCAATTCCTTGACAGGCGGCCCTTGGCTGGAAACAGGGCGCAAGCCGCCATGTGACGGAGGAGAGTGCGCAGCGGGGCAATCGAAGAAAGCGGCGGCGCAGAACTCAACTCGCCAAAACCGCGAGATATACCAGGCACTGATTTGACATGAATCGGCAACTTAAGCCATCGATCAGAACTGGCTGCTACAGCAGTCAGAGCCATCCGAGCGCCAGGGCGATTTAGGGTGTCACTCTTTCTATCCGGACTTCCTCTTTGGGCGGCGGCGATGCTGTTGGTGGTCGTCCCCACGATCGCCGCCATGTGCGGTCCGGTTCTGATACGCCGCCGGATCGGCCTTGAGCGTCTAGCCAGCAACAATGAGATCGCGGGCTTCAAGTTCGCCACGGTCGGCGTGATCTACGCGGTGCTCCTGGCTTTCGCGGTGATCGTCGCCTGGGAGAAGTTCAGCGAAGCCGAAATCGCGGTGGTCCAAGAAGCCGGGGCCGCTGCGACGCTTTATAGGCTTGCCGCCGGGCCGGAGCCCGAAACGGCCGCAACGCGCGAGACCTTGGATAACTACCTTCGGCTTGCAATCAGCCGGGATTGGCCGTCGATGGCAAAAGCTAAGGCAAGCCGTGAGGTTACCCAGGCGCTCGACGCTCTTTATGCCAATACTGTGCATTTGACAGAAAAAAAATCGAGGCCGCCTGAGATTTTAGCGGAGATGTTCAAGGAACTTAATGCAATCACCCAGGCCCGCCGCACCCGGATTCACCTTTCGACCGGCATCGTTCCTGAACTTCTGTGGACTGTCCTATATAGCGGTGCAATACTCACCGTGGGATTCACATTCTTTTTCGGCACCAAGAACCTGCCGGCCCAAGTGATGATGACCGGCATCCTGTCTGTCCTCGTGTTCATGAGTCTGCTTTTGATCATTTCATTCGATCATCCCTTTACCGGTCCTGTTCATATCGGCAATGAGCCCCTTCAGCACGTGGTCGAGCCCTGGCTTCGTTAGCCCGGCCCATCGGAATATGCTCGACCTTGGAATGAGATATGAGCAAGCTGCAGCAGGCAAAAAGCGACCCGCTCCGGCAAGGGTCATGAAACTCACATTTGACCAAAAAATGCCATCTCAAGCTCCCCTGCCGGAAAACTGGCGCAATGATAGGCGCTTGATACCTGGCGCTCAGGCTTTTTGCCAGGCAAGAGGCAAAGCTGGCGCAAGCTCAAGCTGTCATTTTCAGGTGAGATGCTGCTGTTTTGTGCGCAACCGCACTTCAAGGAGGCGGCATTTCGCGCAAGCTACACGCATGGCAAGCTGCACACGTAGCAAGCTGCACGCGATAGCGGCAAGTAGGAGGCGGCAAGTAGGAGGCGGCAAGCGAAAACTGCACTTCGTCTGTCGATTTTATCGAATTGGTTGCACCCCAGCAATTTATATTGCGCTGCAGCGAAAGATAGGCTAGTTTGCTCCGGACGCGGCGAAGCTCGCAACCCCAGAATGGCCGGGCACCACAGAATGGCAAGAATTTTGCTGGCTGTGGCAGGAGAAGCGAGGTCAAAGCGTTCTAATAGCCGAACCTTGGTGACGGTCAAGGTGTGCTAGGTTCGAAGCGGTCATGGCAAAGCTTTGGTAGGGTAAGCTAATCGAATTGGTAGGTACGCTAATCGAAAGTGACTCTCGGCCCTAAGAAAAGCTCAATCCAATGTTACTAGTTTAGCACGGTAACGGTCCAAAACACGGTTGTACCGGAGGGGCTTTGGCCGCTCTTACGCCCCCCGCCGGTCAGAAGCGCCCGCTGCTCCTCCCCGGCGGGCGCTTTCTTTTGGATAGCCCGGGATTTGGATAGCTCTGCCGAAGCTGGAGCGTTGCCAAAGCTTAAGCTTTGTGGGGCACCCACAACTTGCCGAAAGCTGGAACGTTTGCAACTTTGCCGAAAGCTGGAGCGTTCCGGAGCCATTTTGCCGCTCATTACCGGCGGCGGGCTCGCAACCCAACGGCTTTGGTGACCCCGTGGAAGAGCACGCAGTTTACCGCGAGAACAATTACCGCCCAGGCCGCAGGCGGCCCGAACGTCGCCAAAACCGCTATTGTCCTTTGGTATACCGCTATTGTCCTTTGGTATAAGGGCTCGCTCCATCACCAACCGTAGGTGAGGATGGTGCGGCCAGTTTGCCGCCAGACCTATGTCTCCGGCGGCCCGAACGTCGCCAGTACCGTCGCTCCATGTTCAGCCGCGCGGGGGTTTACGGCGCGTCCCGCACATGGCTCGGGACCGCGCAGGTCATGTGGACGGGATTGTCTTGGTTCGGCATAATTTTTTCGACTGCACGCCGCTTTTTACTTGCACTGTCTCTGAGGCAAAGCTGCGCGATCCGATCTGTCATGGCTGCGCCCGAGCGCCGTTGTTGGTAACTTGAGGTGAAGGTCGAAGCAAAGCATGTGGCGATGCGCAATAGACTATCGCGACGCGCAATAGACGATGGCTTGGGCAAACCGGTCAGGC
>JBPYDY010000048.1:0-4132 GCA_051986155.1 Methylocella sp. | reverse complement strand
GAACGGGATCCAGATGCGCAAACGAATGCGCAGGATTGAAACCCAGCTTCAGAAAATGCAAAAGGAAATTAGTCTATTGCAAATGCAAGAGTCGCGTCGACTGATGACCGAGCTAAACGCTAAAATCCAGGGAGAAAATCGAACCTCCTGATACGGCGCTCTAAATGAGCGAAGGCGATTTGCAGAACTGACGAGAGGCCGCCAACGCAGCCCCAAAAAGCGAAAAGTTGGCAAAATTCGCGGACAGTAACGGGCACCAACGACATTGAAATCCAGCGCCTTCCAAGGACGTTGCGAACCACCCTAATTTCCAGACGCTTCCGTCAAAAGCCTACCTCTCAATCTTCGAGAAGGTTTTCAGGGTCTGGTCCCGCGATCCGGACTTTATCTGTCAGCTCGAAGCGGGCCGGTCGACCGTTTTCTCAGCCCGAACTGGTCTCACCGTCCAGCAGGTATCGGCTCTTCTCGAAAGCCGGGAACCGAAATGGCCGTGGTCGACCGCCTTGAAACAGCATAGTCTTTGGGTGCGACCCAGGAGATGGCTCCCGGGTGCGCCAGTTCGGAAGGTGTCGCTGCCGAGCGTCGCGCACCGCGCGCGTCGCGATGAATGTTTCATGCGAAGACGAACCGGCAAACGCCCCACAGGAGAGCAGGTATGAAATGCGCAGGCGTGATCATTGGGGTAGCTTTTGCTCTCGGGACCCGTGTCGAGGCAGCAGAAATTAAGGTCATCTCCACCGGCGGAGCGCGGGCGGTGATGACGAGCATCGTCCCTGAATTCGAACGCAAGTCAGGGCACAAGGTTCGCATCAACTTCGGGACGCCCGGAAACATGCGCGACAGACTGCTTCAGGGCGAAGCCGCTGATGTTGCGGTTGCGATTGCAGCAATCCTGCCTGACCTGGAAAAGGCGGGCAAGATCGCAGCCGGCACGCGCATGGAATTTGCGGCGAGTTACGTTGGCGTTGTCGTGCGTGCAGGCGCGCCAAAGATCGAAGTGAGCACACCTGACGGCCTCAAGCGGGCGATTCTCGCGGCCAAGACGGTCGCGTTGTCCGATCCAAAAGCCGGCACCCAGCTTGGAGCCACATTTATCGGCGCCGCGGATCGCCTTGGCTTCGGTGCAGATCTCAGATCACGCACGAAACTCATTCCAGGCCCCGGATCAGACGTGGCGGACGCCGTAGCGAGAGGAGAGGCGGACCTCGGTGTCACCTTGATAAGTGAAATCTTGCCGGTGGCCGGCGCTGCGCTGGGCGGTGAATTGCCGTCAGGCATCATGCCACCCACTGTCATCCACGCTTTTTTATTGTCGGGGGCAAAGGATACCGAGACCGCGAAGGTCTTTCTCGATTTTCTCCGCTCTCCTGACGCCAGCGCAATAATCGAAGCCAAGGGAATGAAGCCGGGCCCGCGATAGCCCTGAGCATGCACACGCCGGGCCTGCCGCGCCTAGTTAACGCAGATCGCAGGCAATCACCGCCGTGTGCTGACCTTCGCTCATTCCTAATGGGAGCCTGGCCGGAGCCGGCGGGCGCGCCCCGTTGGGAGCCGTGCTCACGGCGCTTGCAAGACAAGTGCCCGTCGGGAGCCCGGGTGCGGCATGATCTTAATCTCGTCGCCGACGCGCAGCATTGGGCCGGATCCTTTCCCGCCAAGATCGTCGCCTGTTTCTTCTATTGTTCCGCAGGCGCCGCACCGTTGGCATCGCACGCGTTTACGCGCTGTTCGAGGAATCGGCGCTCCATCGGGTTGCGCGCCAGAGCGAGCGCTGCCCGAAAGTGTTCGCGCGCGGCCTTGAGGCTGCCGCGGCGAAGCTCAAGTTCGCCGAGCGCAGCCGGGTAGAACGGATATCCAGCAAGGCGATCGCGATTTGCGATCGCGCCGATCTCATCGAGCCCCCGCTCAGATCCCTCATGCTGAGCGACCGCAATGGCACGGTTGAGCGCCACGACCGGCGAAGGCTCAATCGCCATCAGGAGGTCATATAGTGAAACGATGGTTTTCCAGTCGGTATCCGCCACGTCTTGAGCCGCGGAATGAACAGATGCGATCGTCGCCTCGACATGATATGCGGTGAGTTCGGTGCCGGACGCCGAGAGTTCCAAAAGTCTCAGGCCTTCGAGCACGAGCTTTCGATCCCACAGCGAACGATCCTGCTCGACAAGCGATTTGAGTTTGCCTGAGACATCGAGGCGTGCCGGCAGCCGCGCCGCAGTCAGGCACATCAGCGCACACAACGCGTAGGTCGTGGGCGTCGCTGCGCGTTCCAGGAGCACGGCGCCAAGCCGCATCGCCTCATGGCAGAATTCGCCCCGGACCGCCGACTGGGTGGATGCGCCGTGGTAGCCCTCGCTGAAGAGCAAGTAGAGTGCGCGATGGACGGCCGGAAGCCGGGCGGAGAAATCGGCAGGTACAGTCACGTCGAAAAGCCGTTTTGACTGCGCCAAGACCTTCTTGGCCCTCAAGATGCGCTTCTCGATTGCGGCGTGGCCGCTGATGAAGGCGCTCGCGACCTCGCCGACGCTGAAGCCGCACAGGATGTGGAGAATCAAAGCGACCTGCGCATCCTCGGCGAGCCGGGGATGGCAGCATGAGAACATCATGCGAAGCAGGTCGTCTTTGATGGCGTTGGGCGCAAAGATTTCCTCAACGACGGGGGCGAGCGTCCATTCGCTCTCAAGCAGCCTGCCAAGTTCAGGAGCAAAAGTGCGCGCGGTGCGTTGGCGCCGCAGAACATCGAGTGCGCGATTTTTCGCGGCGGCCAACAACCAGGCGGAAGGATTTTCCGGCATGCCGCGGAATTTCCACACCTCCACCGCACGGCAGAAGGCATCTTGCACGACATCCTCTGCCAACGTGAGGTTGTGGACACCGAAGATCCGCGTGAGAGTGGCCACCATGCGCCCGGCTTCGCGCCGAAACAGAAGATCACTCGGTTCCATCTGGAGCAGTCCTGCCATTGCGTGCGCGCGCATCAGGCGACCGTCAGCATCGCCCCAAGGTCGGGAATCGGGAAAGCCCTACATGTTGAGCTTTTCGACCGGACGCACCTCCACAGACCCCCCGACCTCCAGAAGAGGGCAGCCTTTTGAGAGTTCCACCGCGTGCGTGATGTCCCTCGCGTCGATGAGCATAAAGCCGCAGACGACATCCTTGGCTTCCGCAAACGGGCCGTCGTGAACGGCCTTGTGCTTGCTGCTCACAACCTTGCCCGCATCGTTAAGGGGATGTCCGGGATACTTGATGTGGCCGTTCTCGTTTAACTCTTTGAGCCAAGCAACCCATTTCTGCATCGTTTTCTGCATCTGGTCAGGTGATGCAGATCGATCTCTGCCGCGAAACAACAAGGTGAATTCGCCCATTGTCCTCACTCCTTGCGTCGGATTGACACCTAAAGGACGATCGGCCGCGGGCTTTGCGGACAATTTTTATCGATTTGACCCGATTGCGGCACATGCCCTATCACGAAATCATCGAAGGCTCCCGCTTCCCCTGACCGCCCGCCTGCGCCGCGGAGGCATCGCAAACAGCGGGCGGACGCCGCGGCTCCAACAGGCTGCGCCAAAAGGCCCGCTCCGTACAAGGTGATTTGAATGCCCTCGATCATGATAACGAGCGCCAATCGCGGCCTCGGCCTGGAATTCGCCCGGCAATATGCGCTAGACGGCTGGCACATCTTCGCCGCCTGCCGCAATCCGGACCTGGCCCACGACCTTCATAAGCTCGCGCGAACGCATGCGGTGACTGTCTTGCCGATGGACGTGACAGACCGCGCAAGCATCCGCCGTGCGGCGGCAGGCCTCAATGACGAGCCGATTGATGTTCTCCTCAACAGCGCCGGAATTATCGGCAAGCCGGCCCAAAGAATCGGCAACATCGACTATGAATCGTTGGAGCAGGTTCTCAACGTCAACACGGCCGGACCTCTTCGTGTCGTTGAGGCCTTTGTCGAGCATGTCGCGCGCAGCGAGCGCAAACTCATCGTGACGATAACCAGCGGACTGGGCTCGATTGCGGACAACACGTCAGGTGGCTCAATTGCTTACCGGACCTCGAAGGCCGCGGTGAACATGGCCATGCGCAGCGCCGCGATCGACCTTGCTCCGCGCAAAATCGCATGCGTCCTTGT
>JBPYDY010000047.1:0-9338 GCA_051986155.1 Methylocella sp. | reverse complement strand
GCGATGTCGGCGGCGGCGACTTCCCGATCGCTAGAAGGAGAAAAAGCAGGCGCGAAACCTTTGAGGTCGAGCCCGTCGTCGCTTGCCTGCTTCAGCCGCTCGACGACGGCATTGGCTTCGGCCGTGGGCGCGCCAGCATTCCACCAAAGCGGCGCAAAACCGCGCGCCATATAATAGGAGGCGATCGCCTCGCGCTCGCGGCGATGCAGCCCGAGCGGATCGGGGAGGCCAAGACGCGCCTCGAGCGCGAATTTGAGCGCGGCGTTGACGGCCGGCAAGGGCTCTGAAGGGACGGCGCCTTCGTTTTCCCCTTTGGCTGGCGGCAGGACGGCATCCTGCGTTGTTGTTGCCCCAGGCACGTCTTCGGCCTGACCACGCTTTTCCGGCACCCGCGGCAGGGTCTCCTCCGGCGGCAACGCAGTGCCAGCTTGCTGCTCGTCCGCGGTTTTGCCAGGTGCGTCTATTTCCGGTGTGGGCTGCGCAACCGCCGGGGGCAGAAAATCATCTCTGGGGCCGGCGGGCCAGCCAGCAGCACCTTGGATTTGCGCCATAGCGCCAAAAAAAACAATTGATTGCATTAGCTTACGCATAATCCCGCCTCACAGATCTCGCGCCAGCGCCCATTTGTCTTCTCCCGCCTGCCGGCACAGCAACTTGTGCCCGCGAATCGCATGCAGCCGCTCGACCGTTGTGACGCGCGAATTCTTAGCAAAGTAACGCGCAACTCCAACTCTGCGATGCGTTGCCGGATTAACTTTTAGCGGCGGAGCTGCCACACTTCACTTGGGTCATGCGCTCGCGGAAAGCGCCGCGTTCTTTTCGCATGCAACCTCGCCTTCGCGGCGCTCTTCGAGGCCGTGCTGCTTCAACTTTCGATACAGCGTCGAGCGTCCGATACCGAGCTTGCGGGCCACGGAAGACATTTGGCCGCGATAGTGGGAAAGCGCGAATTTGATCGCCTCGGCCTCCAATTGGTCGAGCGGGCGCGTATGGCCGCAGGGATCGAGGAGCGGAAGGACGTTGGGATCGCGCGTTTCCACCCGGACGAACTCTTTTGCTGGGTTCGCTTGAGGGGGGGAAATTAGGGGCGCGGGCGGAATCCGGACGTCAAAACCCTCGACCCTTGCCGCGATTTGAGGAAAGTCGGCAACCGTTAGCTCATCGCCATCGGCAAGCACCACGGCGCGAAAAATGGCGTTTTCCAATTGCCGGATATTGCCCGGCCAATCATAGGCGCAAAGGAGCGCCATAGCCTCGGCGCACAGACCGCGAAGTCGCTTGCCTTCTTCGGCCGCAAACCGCGCGCAAAAGCGCAAGGCCAGTCCCGTGATGTCCTCGTGGCGGGCGCGAAGTGCCGGAAGAGCGATCGGAAACACGTTTAGGCGGTAGAACAGATCCTCTCGGAACTGCCCGAGGTTGACGAGCTCGATCAAGTTCCGGCTCGCCGACGAAATCAGCCGCACGTCGACCTTGATAGGGCGCCTTGCTCCCTCCGGTCTTATCATGCCCTCGGAAAGCGCGCGCAGGAGCTTTTCTTGCGCTTGAAGCGGCAGTTCGCATATCTGTTCGAGGAACAGCGTGCCGCCATGCGCCTCGACAAATTTGGGGGGCTTTTTTCCGCTTTCCGGCGGCTCGCAGCCAAACAGGATCGCTTCGGCGAATTCCGGCCCGATGGCGGCGCAATTGGCGGTCACGAAAGCGCCCCGGCGGCGAACGGAGGCGCCGTGAATGGCTCTGGCAAAAACCTCTTTTCCCGTGCCGGGTTCGCCTTCAAGCAGCACGGGAATGCTGCATTTTGCGGCCTTTTCGCCCTGCCCGAGCGCGCGCGCCGCGGCCCGACTTTCCGTGGCAAGATCGTCCAGCGTCAGTTGAGCGCAGGCCCGGCGCTGCAAGAACCGCACGTCTTCGGCAAGTCTTGCGGCATGAAGCGCGTTCTTGATCGCTATTTGCAGCCTTTCGGCTCCGGCGGGTTTGACGAGGAAGTCGGCCGCCCCCGCCCGAATGGCAGAGAGGGCCTGATCGATCGCACCTTGCGCCGTCTCAACGATGACAGGCACCTTAACGCCCGACGATTGGAGCCGTGCGAGCAGGCTCAAGCCATCGAGGCCTGGCATCACGAGATCGAGAATTAAAAGATTTATCTTTGGCCCGCTTGGGAAATTGAGCCGCGCGAGCCCGGCTTCGGCGCCGTCAACCGTCTCGATCGTGTAACCGAGCCGATTGCAAAGGGTTTCGAGGAGCCGCCGCTGGATAGGGTCATCGCTAGCGATCAGGATTCGTGCGGGCATCTCGCCTCCCGGGAGCCTAGTTGCCCCACCGCCGCAATCTGCGCGATTAGAGTAAATGCGGCGTTAACGCGCGGGATTAAGACGCTCCGGCAAACGGCCGGCATGGACGTGCTCTGTTCGAGTCCGGGCCAAAGCGCAACTACCTGGCCATTGTCTGCCTCGTTGCCGCTCTTGTACGGTTTGCGCGATCGTATTCCGGATCAAGCGACTTTGCTCACACTATCGATGATTCCGGCGCGAGAAGTTGACCTTGAAAACGCCGCCTTCTCGAAAGATCCCGCCTCGTGGAAACCACTTCTACGCATCATAACGGATCGCTTCGACATAGTGCACGGATATTTCTCAACCGGGGCATAAGACTATACTGCAGGGTGCCTGGGCATCTTCAAAACGCCCGGTAATGACCCGCTGTCTCTACGCGGACATGCCAATGGGTTGACACATTCTGGTCAACTTTGGCAATCCTCCCCGAGCTCCTCAAATTGGAACATCTTGCTCGTAAGCCCGGCTTGAACATTTTGACCAAACCAGACATTGATCGCTTTATTTGCAACCGCCAAGAGAGCTGGGCGCAGCTGTTGCAGGATCTCGTGCGCAGGCCAAGTGTGTTTGAACATGAGGTTGAAGCCGTTGACTTTGTTCATTCGCGCCTAGGCTCATTGGGGATTGATACCGTTTCCGTGCCGTTCGATTTGGCAGTTCTTACTCGGCTTCCAGCTGCCCAAAAGCCGTTCAGCCCTGTGCAGGGTCGGCGCAACCTGGTTGCCCGCTTGCCTGGCCGAGGCGGGGGGCGGTCGCTGGTTTTGAATTGCCATCTCGACGTTGTCCCAGCTGCTAATGAGCAGGAGTGGAGTCACCCGCCTTTTGCTGGACAAGTTACAGATGGCCGAATTTATGGCCGCGGTGCCTACGATGATAAGGCGGGAGCCGCAATTTGCCTCGCGCTTTTGGAAAGCTTGCCGGCCTGTGGAGGCGAACGCCGGGGAGATCTCATTGTCCACTTTGTTCTTGAGGATGAGTGCACCGGCAACGGCAGCCTGCTTTGCCTCGAAGCCGGGCATGGAGGAGATGCCGCCATCATCGTTGACGGCACGAGGCTCGACAAAGGCATTTGCGAGCATGCGGGTAACTGCCAGGTGTCCGTCAGCGTCAAAGGTCGCCCCGCTTCCGTCAGCGTGTCGCATATCGGGATCAATGCGGCAGAGATGCTGGCGTCATTACTGCTCGAGATGCGGCAGGCGATTTTCGCCCGCAACGCGTCAAACGAAGCAACTTGGACGCGTTTTCCGAGTCCCAACCAGTTTGTCGTTCAGAGCCTGCAGGCGCAGGGCGCGCCTCTAACCGTGCCAGCGGCGGCAACAGCCCAAGCCTATATGACATTTACGCCGCCTGCGGGTCTCGCCGACATCAGGGCGTTGCTGGAAGCGGTGGCGGAAGATTTTGCTCGCAAGAATGGTCTTCCCGAAGCGCCAGCCCTCGATTGGTCGGGATTCGCGGCCGAGCCGGTGACTTCGCCTGCCAAGGAAATCACTGCAGCCATCAATGCGGCTGCCCGCCGTCAGGGTATGGCAAAAATCGATTTCGGCCCGTCGACGGGGACGTCGGACATGCGCCATTTCGTGGACCGCGGAATCCCCTGCGTCCTCTACGGGCCGGGAATGGGATTTAATCCGCACCGAGCCGATGAGCATTATCATCTAGACAGCCTTCCCAAAATGGTTAGGCTTTTGCTCGATGTCATCGGGGAGTGGACTGGGTAGGAAGCCGGGCCCGCCACCGAACGCAATTCTGATTCCGTTTTTTAATTTAGCGGCTGGCACACCGCATAAATGTACCAGCCGTAATCCGGCAATTCCGTCGCAATCTTATCGAAGGCGTCGATCAGTTCATCACTCCAATCCGCCATCTGGTCGCTGGAAAGCGGTTTCAGGACTGCGGTCGCAAGCTCGATTGGCTCATAGCCGCCAGCGCGCAAGAGCTTGCGGAAGGACTCAAGGTCATAGTGCCGTAGGTTGCCGACCTTGACGTCGGTCGAGCTTAGCGCATCGAGATTGTTAAGCAATCCCATAGCGACGTCAATGCGACGGTGCAGGGAGCGGGCGTTGGGCGTGGTGGCGATCAGGAGACCGCCCGGCTTGAGCCAGCTGAGCGAGCGGCGAAGGAGGGCTATTGGGTCGTCGAGATGCTTAAGCATCCCGCCCATGTGGATGATGTCGAAGCGGCCTTGCGGGGCGAAATCATCGAACGTGGAATGAATGAGCGTCACCTGCTGGTCGCCCTTGTATTTCTGCCGTCCGAACTCGACGTTGCGTAGCGCCCCCTCGACCGCTGTCACTCGGCAGCCCTTCGCCAAGAAATGATCCGTCCACTGGCCGTCCATGAATCCGAGCTCGAGCACGTCGCCCTTGGGGATAAAGGGCAGGCAGCGGCGGATCATGCGCTCCCGGCAGCGGTTGTCGATGCCAGTCTGCTGCGAGGTGAAGTAGTAGCTTTCCGCAGCCTTGTTGATTTCCTCAATGGTACGCATGCTCATTCTGCCCACACCAGTCTTTGACCGCCGCTGTCTCCCTCATTGCTGTGCGGCAAGTCACTTACTATTATCTCGCAACAAGCTGTGAAATTTCATGTCCACTCTTGGCCTGGTGAATTAGCCGAGACAAGAGCGTGACAAAGTTAAGATCGCGAGCAATTCGCTCACGAACAGTGTGGATGATCTCCAGCCGTCTTTCTGGGTTGCTCTTAAGCCGATCCACCTTGGAATTGAGCTCTTCCGCGTTGCGGTACATAAATTCTTCCGCGATCTCTCCAAGCTCTTGCCGCAGATCGTGCTTCCAATCAACGAACATGAAACCGCCAGCTGCGAAACAGTCAAGAACTTTCGCATTGCTGCCATTAATGAAAGGCATATGCGTTATATCTATCGAAAGCTGGTAGCGGGCGTAAATTTCGCCGAGACTTTCAAGTGGCACGCTGCCCATTGGATGAAACAGGCCGGAGCGGCCAAGCTCTGCCACGAAAGCGGGATCGGTGAATCCGCCATAAAAATCAATGGGAGTCCCTATCGATTTGAACACAGTCGTCCTAAAAGCGGTCGTGATAACTTTGCTGATCAACTCTCGCCCAAGCGACCAGAAGAATGAATGATCTGGATCGAGCCCGGCAATGCCTTCGGCGGCCTTTTGCGACGCAATCTTTTCATAGGCATGCCAGGCGGGGGTTGCCCAGTACTTGCACTTTGTATCCGTGACATAGTCGACGACATCTGCCACCACAGGGTCGTTGCCAAATGCCGAGATCGACCGGCTCGAGTTGAGGTTTCCGGCGAACAAGACCCGATCCGTGATCAGGCTCTCGGGTTGCTTAGAAGATCCGTGCAAGAAAGACGCATGCGCGGGGACCACATAGTGGCCGAGGAAACCACGATCACATATTCCTAAGCGCTCGAAAACCTCGACGTGACCAGAATCTGGCACGTAATGAAGGAAGCTGTTGCAGTTGAGGCCTTTGCGCAGTTGTTCAAGGCAACCCGGGCGGGACATCGCCGGCGGCGCAGGATCATAGCCGATTAAATATTGCGCCGCGTGGGTAACGAGATGGTCCCACAGCATGATGAGCGGAACACCGAGCTCGTCAGCAAATATATTGCCGCGCGGCGTTGGCTCGCGGTGCGTTAGCCGGTCCCAAAACTTCCTTTTGTAGTAGGAGGCCCGCTTATCGAGAAGCATGCCATAACACGCGTTGGGCGAGGCCAGCCCAACATTTGGCTTAAACCTCCTGGCTCTCGCCATATGGGCGGCAAAATCGGCGTGGCTTCCCAAAATATAAATATCACAGTCGAACAAGAATATGTGCCGGAAAAGGGGCTTTAGTGATTCAACAACGTTGAGGGCATTTTCCCGGTCATTGCCGCCGAAATAGCTGCGCGGCGGAATCGAGACGATCAAGCGTATAGAATCGTTCACCTCATGCAAAACCATCGGATCTTAATCCCAGCCGCAAATCGCGGTATCGAGTGCTAAGATTTGCGTCACGACAAGCGCTGCGGAGCACCGCATTCAACCAACGGCGCGGACCGCAGCAGCCGGGTGCAGAACGCTTGCCACTGCATCAGCAACGATGTCCACAAACTCAAGAGGCATGGTCGGATAAAATGGCAGTGAGAGAGTCTCGGCGCCAATCCTCTCGGCAGCCGGAAAATCGCCCTGACGACACCCGAGTTCATTCTTCAAGTAGGTCAACAAATGGATAGCGCGATAGTTGACCACGGTCTCGATCCGCCTTTTGCTAAGCTCGCCGATGAGCTGGTCGCGCTTGGCAGCGTCCACCCAGATTGGGAAAAGATGCCGGGCATGAATAGAGTTTGGCCTTGAAGCAGGCGGCTTGACGCCGGGAACGTCGGCCAAAAGTTCAATATAGCGCTGAGCGAGCCTCTCGCGCTCTTTAAGTTTCGCCTCAAGGCGCCGCAGCTGCGGGACCAAGATGGCGGCTTGAATATTGTCCATATTATATTTCCATCCCAACATGGTCACGTCCCAATGCCGGTAGCCTTCGCGTTGCCGGTCGGCGGCAGTCTTCGTCATGCCATGCAGGCGCAACAGCCGCAGCTTCTCGATGAGATCGTCGCGATCAGTCACGATCGCTCCGCCTTCGCCGCAAGTGAGGTTCTTTGTCGCATAAAAACTGAAACAGGCGGTATCCGAAAGCTCGCCTGGGCAGATTCCGTCCCGCGCGCCTTCCACGCAATGAGCGGAGTCCTCGATGACGGCAAGGCCGAAGCGATCGGCAATCTCGCGCAGAGCACGCATGTCGCACATGAGCCCGTAGAGATGGACCGGCAGAATGGCCCGCGTGCGTCCCGAGATTGCTGCCTCGACAACGCGCGCGTCGAGATTCCCAGTATCAGGCTCGACATCGACAAACACCGGCCGCGCGCCCGCCTCCATGATCGCCGTTGACGTTGCGACAAACGTCATCGGCGTGGTGATGACCTCGCTGCCTGGTCCGATGTCCAAGGCGAGCAGGGACATATGCAGCGCGCCCGTGCAGCTTGTTACGGCAAGCGCATGGCGCCTACCGAGATAATCCGCAAACTGCCGCTCAAACTCGCCGACTTTTTCGCCAGTCGTGAGCATCGGCCCGGCGAAGACATTTGCGATTTCCGTGAGCTCGGGCTGCCCGAGATCATGCCGGTAGAATGGAACGGGCGGGGTCAATGCAATTCTCTCTTTCCTTGCGCATTGATAATCGGAATATGGCGCATCCATTTCTGCGAATCCCACCACTCTTGGTTGGCGAGGTACCACGAGATGGTTTGCCGCAATCCATCCTCGAAGGCAGTCGAGGGTTTCCAATCCAATGTGGCGATTGCCTTGGAGGAATCACAGGTGTGGCGGAAGACCTGGCCAGGTCTCTCGCCCCTAAATTCAATCTGGCTGTTCGAATTGTGCATGACACCCTTCACGGCTTTCGCGATCTCATAGACGCTAATGTGGCGTCCGGTGCCAAAATTGAAAATTTCGCCAATAACCCGCTCGCGCTCAACGTGGATCAGCCGGTCGAGCGCTTCGCAATGATCTTGTACAAACAAGAAATCGCGCTGGGCCGACCCGTCTCCATGGACGGTCAATGGTTCGCCTAGAATGCAGCTTGTGATAAACCGAGGAATAACTTTCTCAAGGTGCTGATACGGGCCAAAATTGTTAAACGGCCGAACGATGACGGCGGGAATACGGTAGGTCTGCCAATAAGAATAAACAAGCCGGTCGGCGCCACATTTGGCCGCGGCATAGGGGCTCATCGGATTGAGAGGATGGCCTTCGTCCATGACCTTGCTCATAGCCGTGCCATAGACCTCAGATGTCGAAATATGCACAAGGAGTTCGATCCGGTCGCGGTAACGCAGAACAGAATTCGCAACGACCTGAGTGCCGATCACGTCGGTCTCGAAGAAATGCCTGTTGTCGTAGATCGAGCGTGTCACATGGGATTCGGCCGCGAAATGCAGAACGATGTCAGAACGGCAAACGAGAGAGTCCACTACTTCGGCATTGAGCACATTGCCGTACCAGAATTCGAACCGCTCGCTGTTGAAACTATTTTCGGGCAGGTTATTGACGCTCGCTGCATAAGTTAGCGCATCGAGGACGATGATCTTGCAGTCGGGGTATTTCTTGTAAATGTGGCGGACAAAATTGCTGCCGATGAATCCAGCGCCGCCGGTGATGAGGAACGTCTTCACAACTGTCCTCTTAAGATAGAGATGCTAAGAGGACCAGTATTAAACACCATGTCCAGCGCCGAAAGGTGCGAGATAAAATTGCCGTGGAGCTGGGGATAGGCGGGGTGAGAGTAATTCTGCCATTCGATCGTAATGCCGGCTTTCTCGAATAGCTGCATATCGAGATAGGCTTGCGCGGCATTGCCTGAAAGATATTTGGTCGCCGAGAAATGCTGGCAGATCGCCACCAGGCGGCTGCTTTTGCCGCCGCCAATCCCAAGCCGAGAGGAGCGGAACACCGGCCGTTTGATGTCGAACCAGCGGCACATAAGATCGGCTGCAGCAACGTCGAGATCGGCGAGATAGCGCCATGGCTGCGCAAGCAGCCGCTCGAACTCAGGCAGGTAGCTCGCCAAGTAGGGCGCCCGCGCGTAATTCTGGCATCCCTGAGCCGATCCCGGCCAAACGGCGAACATGATCGAGCGCGCCGATATAAAGGCGAGCCGGAATGTTGCCCGGCGGACGCGAAGAGCCTCGCATGCGCGCGGCGGCAATGTGATTGCGCTCAGGCTGGCGGACCTGCGAGTATTTGCGTCTAGCCCTGCAAGGGCAACGAGCTATCGCAAAAACTACCCCGCCGTCTGTATGCTAGACGACGGGGCGCAACAAAAGTCTGCCGGCGCTCAACGTTCGTTTTCGTCTGGCAGCCTCAGGCGTGAAGCAGGACAGGCCGCTCCATAGTCTCGACGAGCGCCCGGCGGCGGTTGCCGCGCATTTCCCGCAACCGTTCAAGCGTCCGGCCGTCGAAAGTTAATGTGATCGCCATAACATCC
>JBPYDY010000046.1:0-6770 GCA_051986155.1 Methylocella sp. | reverse complement strand
CTCGCGCTTGCCATGGAGAAAGGATCGGAAGCGGCAAAAATCCTCGACCGGGCGGGGGTTACTCCGCAACTTCTCAATGCTGCCATCGAGGATCTGCGCAAGGGTCGCAAGGCCGACAATCCGACGGCCGAAAACGCCTACGATGCGTTAAAAAAATACGCCCGCGACCTGACCGAGGCCGCGCGCACGGGAAAACTCGATCCCGTGATCGGCCGCGACGAGGAAATTCGGCGCACCATTCAAGTCTTGTCCCGGCGCACGAAAAACAATCCGGTTCTGATCGGCGAACCTGGCGTCGGCAAGACGGCGATTGTCGAAGGTCTTGCCCTGCGCATCGTCAACGGCGACGTGCCGGAAAGCCTGCGTGACAAGAAGCTGCTTGCGCTTGATATGGGGGCGCTCATTGCGGGCGCCAAATATCGCGGCGAGTTTGAGGAAAGGCTCAAGGCCGTCTTGAACGAAATCATCGCGGCCGCGGGCGGGATAATTCTCTTCATCGACGAAATGCACACGCTCGTTGGGGCCGGCAAGGCGGATGGCGCGATGGACGCGTCGAATCTGTTGAAGCCTGCGCTCGCGCGCGGCGAATTGCATTGCGTCGGCGCGACGACGCTTGACGAGTATCGCAAGCATGTCGAAAAAGACGCCGCGCTCGCGCGCCGCTTCCAGCCGGTGTTCGTTTCCGAGCCAACGGTTGAGGATACCGTGTCGATTCTGCGCGGCCTTAAGGAAAAATACGAATTGCACCATGGTGTACGGATCACCGATGCCGCGATTGTTGCCGCTGCGACCTTGTCGCACCGTTATATCGCCGACAGGTTCCTCCCTGACAAAGCGATCGATCTTGTTGACGAAGCGGCTTCTCGCTTGCGCATGCAGGTGGATTCGAAGCCCGAGGAGCTTGATGAGCTCGATCGCCGGATTATCCAATTCAAGATCGAGCAGGAAGCCCTCAAAAAGGAATCGGATCCCGCCTCGAAGGAGCGGCTGGAAAGGCTGACTTTCGAGCTCGGCAGCCTCGAAGAACGTTCCGCCGCGTTGACGGCGCGCTGGCAAGCCGAGAAGAATAGGCTAGGCTCCGAGCAAAAGCTCAAGGAGCGGCTCGAGGCAGCCCGCAACGAGCTTTCTCAGGTGCAGAGGCGGGGCGAATATCAGCGGGCCGGCGAACTCGCTTATGGCGAAATTCCAAGCCTGGAAAAGCAGCTTGCCGCAGTCGAGTCGGGCCACAGCGGGGTCCTCGTCGACGAGGCCGTGACCGCCAACCACATCGCGCAGGTCGTCTCGCGCTGGACCGGCATTCCAGTCGACAAGATGCTCGAGGGCGAGCGTGACAAACTGTTGAAGATGGAGGAGCAGCTTAGCCAACGGGTCGTTGGGTAAGCCGAGGCGGTTGCGGCGGTCTCGACGGCGGTGCGGCGGGCGCGGGCCGGCCTCCAAGACCCAAACCGGCCGATCGGTTCCTTCATGTTTTTGGGGCCGACCGGGGTCGGCAAGACCGAACTCACCAAGGCGCTCGCCGCCTTTCTGTTCGACGATGAATCGGCGCTCATCCGCATCGACATGTCGGAATATATGGAGAAACATTCGGTTGCCAGGCTCATCGGCGCGCCGCCAGGCTATGTCGGCTATGAGGAGGGCGGCGCGCTCACCGAGGCGGTGAGGCGCAGGCCCTACCAGGTCGTTCTCTTCGACGAGATCGAGAAGGCGCACTCCGACGTTTTTAATGTCCTGCTGCAAGTTCTTGACGACGGGCGACTGACAGACGGCCAGGGGCGGACGGTTGATTTCCGCAACGTCTTGATCGTCATGACTTCCAATCTCGGCGCCGACTTGCTGGTGCTGCAAAAGGAAGGCGAGGACTCCTCGGCGGTTCATTCGGAAGTCATGCAGATCGTGCGGGCGCATTTCAGGCCAGAGTTTTTGAACCGCGTCGATGAGATCATTTTATTTCACCGGCTGCGCCGTGAGGACATGGGCACGATCGTCGATATTCAATTTGCAAGGCTCGCAAAGCTCCTGGAAGACCGCAAGATCACGCTCGACCTTAAATCTTCGGCCCGCGCCTGGCTCGCGGATAAGGGCTATGATCCAGCCTATGGCGCCAGGCCCTTAAAACGCGTGATCCAGAAGAATGTGCAGGATCCCGTGGCGGAAATGATTCTTGCGGGAGAGGTCCATGACGGAGACAAGGTCGTCATCGACGCAGGCAAGACGGGCCTCCTTATAGCGGGCCGGGCCGTTCCCGAAGCCGCTGCCTAAATGCGATGCGGGTGGAGCGCAAGCGCGCGCGATTCAGGTTGCGAATTGTCCCTTAGGCAAAGGCGGATGCGCTTTTCGGAGCGGGCGAACCGGCATTGCGGGGTTGTGGCGGTGGCTGCGGCGGCGAATGATTAAGGCGGCTCCACCATCAGCTACCCGGTGCCTTTTGGGCCAACGCCGATCCGCCGGGTCAAAAGCTCCGGAATGGGTCGGCCTTGAGCAGGGCAACGCGCGCTGCCGAGTGCTCTCCGCAGGGGCGGGCAGACGAGGGGAGCGTGCGATTGCGTTCCCGCGTTCGGCGGCGCGGCGCTGGCTCGCCTTTTCCATTAGGCGGGTTCGCACATAAAAGTGCAGGAAAAAACAAGATTTTTTGCAGCCTATCTGTTATAATTCAAGCATCGATTCAGTTATTCCCGATAGCAGAAAGATTGCATCTCAAATGGCCGAAAACGGCGATGGCCCGGCTCTTCATTTGACCCCTGAATCAGAACCTTACTACGGCGCCGAATCGATCAAGGTGCTGCGCGGTCTTGATGCCGTGCGCAAGCGCCCGGGAATGTATATTGGGGATACGGATGACGGCTCGGGCCTCCATCACATGGTCTACGAAGTCGTCGACAATGCCATTGACGAGGCGCTCGCCGGCTACGCGTCTTGCGTCTCTGTAGCTCTCAATCCAGACGGCTCGGTCACGGTCACGGATGACGGGCGTGGTATCCCAACCGGTATACACAGCGAGGAAGGGGTCTCGACGGCCGAGGTTGTCATGACCCATCTCCATGCCGGGGGAAAATTCGATCAGAACTCTTACAAAGTCTCGGGCGGGTTGCACGGCGTTGGCGTTTCGGTGGTCAACGCTCTTTCGAGTTGGTTAAACCTGCGAATTTGGCGCGATGGGAAAGAGCATTTCATTCGCTTCGAAGATGGCAACACCGCAGGGCCGCTCGAGGTCACGGGATCTGCGCCAAAAGTTGCCGGCAGGCCCAAGCGCGGGACGGAAGTCACGTTCCTTCCTTCGCCCAAAACCTTCAGTATGGTTGACTTTGATTATCCGACCATCGAGCACCGGCTGCGTGAGCTTGCCTTTTTGAATTCCGGCGTGCGGGTGGAATTAAGCGATTTTCGTGGCACCGACGTCAAGAAAGAGGAATTTCATTACGACGGCGGTCTCGACGCCTTTGTGCGCTATCTTGACCGCGCCAAGACGCCGCTCATTGCTAACCCGATCGGGATTAAAGGGGAGCGTGAAAAGATTGTCGTGGAAGCTGCTCTTTGGTGGAATGATTCCTACCACGAGCACGTGATCGCCTTTACCAACAATATTCCGCAGCGCGACGGCGGCACCCATCTCGCGGGCCTCCGCGCGGCACTCACCCGGCAGGTGACGGGCTATGCAGAACGCGCGGGCCTCGCCAAACGCGAAAAGGTCGATCTCAATGGTGATGATTGCCGCGAGGGCCTCACCTGCGTGCTATCGGTAAAGATTCCGGATCCAAAGTTCTCTTCGCAAACCAAGGATAAGCTCGTATCCTCCGAGGTGCGGCCCGCCGTGGAAGGACTCGTGAATGAAATGCTCGGCGCGTGGTTCGAGGAGCATCCGCAGGAAGCGCGAGTCATTGTCGGCAAGGTCGTTGAAGCCGCCCAGGCGCGCGAGGCGGCGCGCAAGGCGCGCGAGCTAACCCGCCGCAAAGGCGCGCTCGATGTCGCCAATCTGCCAGGCAAGCTTGCCGACTGCCAGGAACGCGATCCGGCCAAGGCGGAATTGTTTCTGGTCGAGGGCGATTCGGCGGGCGGCTCGGCAAAGCAAGGCCTGAACCGCGAATACCAGGCCGTCCTTCCGCTACGCGGCAAGATTCTCAACGTCGAACGCGCCCGCTTTGACAAAATGCTGTCGAGCCAGGAGATCGGTACGCTTATCACGGCGCTCGGCACCGGGATCGGACATGGTGAATTCAATCCCAATAAATTGCGCTACCACAAAATCATTATCATGACCGACGCAGACGTCGACGGCGCCCATATCCGCACATTGCTGCTCACGTTCTTTTACCGTCAAATGCGCGAGCTGATCGAACGCGGGCATCTTTATATCGCCCAGCCGCCGCTCTACAAAGTCAAGCGCGGCAACTCGGAGCAATATCTTAAGGATGCGCGCGCGCGCGAGGACTATCTGATCGACAATGGCATTGACGGCGCTCGTTTGCGGCTTTCGAGCGGCGAGGAGCGTGCGGGTTCCGATCTTCGCGCGGCGGTGGAGGAATCGCGAGCGGTGCGCCACATGGTGGAGTCGCTCCATTCGCGTTATGATCGGCGCGCCGTGGAGCAGGCCGCGATCGAAGGCGCATTAAAAACAATCACGGCAGAAGATGAGGCCGAGGCGCGGGAATATGCGGCTAAGATAGCCGCCCGCCTCGATGCCCTTGCTGAGGACATGGAGCGCGGCTGGCAGGGGACGGTCGAGAACGGCGGCTATCTTTTCACGCGCGAGCTGCGCGGGGTCCGCCAGGCAGCAATCCTCGACGCCGGGCTCTTGGCCTCGATCGAGGCCCGCCGGCTTAACGAACACGCTCATTCACTCCATTCCATCTTTGACCAGCCCGCGGTTTTTTTGCGCAAGGGCGAGGAAGCCAAAGTCTTTGGGCCAACCGATCTCGTCGAGAAAGTCATGGCGGCGGGGCAGAAGGGAATAACCCTGATGCAGCGCTATAAGGGGCTCGGCGAAATGAATCCGGACCAGCTCTGGGAAACGACGCTCGACCGCGAGGCGCGGTCGCTCCTGCAGGTCAAGATCAAGGAGGCCGACGATGCCGACGACATTTTTGTCAAATTGATGGGCGACATCGTCGAGCCGCGCCGCGAATTTATCCAGGAGAATGCGTTAAGCGTCGGCAATTTGGATGTGTGAGCGGGCCTACGTGATCCGGTAGGGAACGGGAAATCATGCAAAGCAAGAGATTCGATGTCTCGCGTACCGACGAGGAGTGGCGCCGCCGTCTCACCCCGGAGCAATACCGGGTGATGCGCGGCCACGGGACGGAGCCGCCGGGGAGCTGTGCCCTCCTTCACGAAAAGCGGCCAGGCGTTTTCGTCTGTGCCGGATGCGGACAAAAGCTCTTCGCGTCGAGCAAAAAATTCGAGAGCGGAACCGGCTGGCCGAGTTTCAACGATCCCATCGAAGGCGCGATCGAGACCTCGCAGGACAAAAGCTTTGGCATGGTCCGCACGGAGGTGCATTGCAGCCGCTGCGGCAGCCATTTGGGGCATGTCTTTCCCGACGGGCCGCCGCCGGCCCATCTGCGCTATTGCATCAATGGCATCGCGATGGATTTTTTGCCGGAATAGGTCAGCCGGTCAGCGAATGTAAACCGCCTCGATCACCTTCAGCTCTTCCCCCAAGGGATCGATTTCGAGCCGTACCACCTCCGCCATCAGCCGGTCGCGGAATTTATACGCGCGCCGCCAGCCGTCCTCGCTCACCGGGGGCCAGGGTGTGAAGGTCTTTTTGTCGACCATCAGGGCCTCGCACCGAAGGCGGGGCCCGGAAATATTCCGGGCGATAATATACATGGCGGCTTGCGCGCGCTCCCATGCTAGAAAGATGTCGAATCCCACGGCGGCAGTATATAGTAGAAACCGGCGGGAAAAATTCCACCGAGGAATTTGGATGACTCGAATGCGGCCGAGACGAGAAGGGGCACTTGCGGTCACCGGGCTGCGAATCAAAGCGTTATGAGCTGGCTGCGAAGGCTCACCGGCGTGATCTTCGCCATTGGGGTCGCGATAGGGGCGGGGATTTTGCTCCTGCCTCTGGTCGCCGCGGTTGATCCGGTGACGCGGTCCTCCGGCTTTGCCTTGATGCAGCTGGCGGTCGCGGCGATCATTGATACGGCTGTTGAGGAAGGCGGCGACAATTCCAGCGTGGCCGAGCTCACCGGCTTCATGTGGATGGTGGTGGCAGCCGTCTGTGTTGCGCCTCTCGTGACCGTCGCGTTGGTTGGCGAGGCCGCCAGGGTGCGGTCTTTTGCGTGGTACTCGGGTGCCACCGGAATAGGGGCGGCTTCGGCACCGTGGGTCATTCGCGCGGCGTTGAGTCTGCCGCGAGCGGTAAATTATAACTCCACCGAGCTGCGCTTTGCTCTGGTTTTCTTCTTGACCGGCGTGATATCGGGCTCGGTTTATTGGTTTCTTGCCGGCCGGGGTGCCGGCGGAGCGCGGTCCGTTTGATGGCATTGCGGGGCGCGTTTTCTCCCCTTCCGTATTCTCAATGCGGTGGTTGCGGCGCGGAAGGCAGGCCATTATGGTCAAGCGGCCGGCGGCAGTTTCAAGAAACCTAATGGGGCGTAGCCAAGCGGTAAGGCAGCGGATTTTGATTCCGCCATCCGGAGGTTCGAATCCTCCCGCCCCAGCCAGTTGATTTTACTTCGTTTTCTCCGTTTTCGAACCAACAATTTGAGCGCAGTCGGGAGCGCAGTCGGGAGATTTTGGTCCTCGTTTTGATCCCTTCGCGCCCG
>JBPYDY010000045.1:0-11537 GCA_051986155.1 Methylocella sp. | reverse complement strand
ACTTCTCCGACATGGACGTTGCGCGGGCACGGCTCATCCGGGATCTGAAAACGGATTTCGGGGTCAATGATGAGGGCGTGGACGTCATCCTTCATCTCGTGGATCAGCTCCATGGCTTGCGCCGGGCGCTCGAACAATTGCACAAGGATTTTTAGAGAACTTCGCGCTAGGACCCGGGGTTCAACCCAGGCAGACAAGAGCGGCAATCGCCGCCTTGCTGGGAGGAGGCGGTTAGGCCGAGGGCGTGGCGGAAGTCACATCGCGCGCCCAAATCAGGATACGGGCATGGGTGATGGCCACGGCGACGGCATCCGCGGCATCGCCGCTTTGGAGACCGCTTCCATTCAGAAGCATGCCAGCCATCATTGCGATTTGCGGCTTTCCGGCGTGGCCGGTGCCGGTCAGGGTCTTCTTGACGAGGTTTGCGGCATATTCGGCGACAGTGAGGCCCGCCAGCGCCGGAACGACGAGCGCAATCGCGCGTGCCTGGCCGAGCTTCAGCGCCGACTGCGGATCGCGATTGACAAAAGTCTCTTCGACGGCGGCCTCGCTTGGTCCATACTCTCTTATGATGGCCGCGAGACCGTCATGAAGCTCTCGAAGCCGCGCTGCGATTGGCTTTCGATCGTCCGAGCGGATGCTGCCGCTGCCAACATAGGCGATGTCCGCGCCCCGGGACTCGATGATTCCCCACCCTGTTATCCGCAACCCGGGATCGATGCCAATAATCCGAATCGCCGCTTGACCCATGGCCAAGCCTAACCCATCGGGCGGCCGGGGGAAAGTCCCGGCCAACACCTCACTCGAGAAGCATGCGTTTTAGTAACTCGATCTCCTCCGCCAGCGCGCTCTCTGTTGTTGCGAGCCCGGTGATTTTGCGCACGGCATGGAGCACGGTCGTGTGGTCGCGGCCGCCGAACCTGCGGCCAATCTCAGGCAAAGAGCGAGGGGTCAAAACTTTAGCGAGATACATCGCGATCTGGCGTGGACGCACAACGCTTGCGGTCCGGCGCGACGAAAGTATATCCGCGCGGCTCACGTTGAAGTGGGTTGCAACGAGCTTTTGAATATCCTCGATCTTCACGCGTTTTGGCTCGGCGGTGTGCACCAGATCGCGAATCGCAAGCTCGGCGGTTTCCATTGAAACGGGCACGCCGTTTAACGACGCATGGGCCAGCAGCCGGTTGACGGCGCCGTCGAGATCTCTCCCATTTGTCCGGATTGCGCTCGCGACATAAGTGACAACGGGGGCAGGAACGTCAAAGCTCGGATGCGCAAGTTTGGCCGCGGCGATGCGTGATTCGAGAATCTTGGTCCTCAGCGCCGCGTCGAGCGCGCCGATTTCAATACAAAGTCCGCCAGCCAGGCGCGACCGCACCCTTTCGTCGAGGCTCTCGAGCTCGCTGGGCGGCCTGTCAGCGGCGCTCACGATCTGCCGCCTTGAATCGATCAGGGCGTTGAGCGTGTGACAAAACTCCTGCTGGATCGACTTGCCTTGGAGGAATTGGATGTCGTCGATCACGAAGACATCGATCGCCCGCAGTCTCTCCTTGAAAGCGATCGCCGTCTGCGCTTTGAGGGCGGCGACGAAGCCATACATAAATCGCTCGGCCGTGAGATAGATCACGCGCCGCTTGTCCGAAGCGGCATGAACAATGGCTTGAAGGAGATGCGTCTTTCCCAGTCCAACCGAGGCGTGGAGATAAAGCGGGTTATAGTGCAAGGGATCGCCGGGAGATGCAAACGCGATTTGCTGCGCGGCATGGTGGGCAAGCTGATTGGATGACCCAACGAGGAAATTGGCAAAGGTCAGCCGCCGATCGAGCGGCGAGCCTGAGAGCGCCTCATCCTCGCAGGCCTGGGGCATAGAAGGCCTCTTTGGCTGGGCCGGTATTGCTGGCGTACCTGCCTGCGAGAGCGACGGGGGCGACATTTGATTGCGCCCTTTTGCAGGGTTCAAGATGCCGCAAGATTCGAGATTAGACACACCGCCTATCGCCGCGCGGGCCGAGGAACGGACATTGATCGAAATCCGCTTAACAGCGGGGAATTCGGCGGCGAGCGTCGGCAGAATCCGATCGGCATAGTGCGATCTAATCCAGCTCTGTAGAAACTTTGTGGGCACGGAAAGATAGGCGTCTTCATCCGACAAGCCGTCGAGTTCGAGGCATCTGAACCAAGACGAAAAAACTTCTTCGCCGAGCTCTGCCCGCAAGCGGACGCAAATTCGCATCCATGCCTCGCCCTTGCCGCCTCCGCCAGCAAAGGATCCTTCGCGAAATTCCGAAACTTGTCTGCGCTGCTGCTCCGGCATTTCTCCCCCTTCCCCATGATTTTGGGCAAGCCGCCGCCATTTGCCAAAGCCGGCGCATGCGATGTGATGATGTGATGAAGTTAGGCCTAGCGCGAGCTAACAGCGAAAGCGCTGGCGGTGCCGGGGGCCACGAAAGACCGGTTGAAGATGCCCGGCCGGAGCGGTTCTAGCCGCAAGGCCGGGCAGAAATTCCGCAGACCAGAATAAGACCTTGATCGTTGCCTTCATCGTCGTATACACCCTCTCGCTCCACTCACTTTGGCGCTCGTGGAACCCGTCCTAAGTAAAAGTATAGAAAGCACCCCGTCCAGAACCCGCGCCCCGAAGCCAACAATCTCTCGAGGTGTCGAACGTTTCGTTCAAATATATGCACATGAACTGGCGGTCTATCGGCCGAAGCGTTTGACCTTGCAGGTAAAAAGAACGCCGTTTGACACGCTCAACACTTCGCAGGACGCGGAAAAACACAAGCGAGTCGGCCTTGAAATCTAGGGAAACCAGTTTCTTGCCGGTGCGGGCACTGTAGCATAGGCAAGCCGGACCGCAAGCGTGGTTTAAGGAATTATTAACGAATTCGTGACGGATTGATGGCTTCCATCATCAGCCAGAACCAGCCGGTTAGCCCTCTAACCGCCTGATTTCGCGCGAATCCATCGCGTGCAAAGGAGGCAAAAGAAAAGTTCCTGCCTGTCTCAAAAAATTCTTTCTTGAGAAGCGCGGATTGGCAGGGGAAATCGCTTCCGCAGAAGCTCGTGGCCCAGCTTTGAGAACAACCTATTGAGTCGCCTTGAAATTGACTGTGCAGCGCGAAGCTTGCGACAAAGCGTCAATTCCACAGATCGAATGCCGCTGCCGGCAAGCCCGCCGGCCGGCCCCAAAAAAGCATTAAACTCGTTCCAATGTGTACCTGACCTTCCGTTCGTTATGTGGCCGTTGGCTTGAGCGCATTGACTCTCCGCGATAAGCGCGAGACTTTGCGCGCGGCCGTATTTGCGTGCAAAATTCCCTTTTGTGCCGCGCGCATGATCAGCGGCTGCACGGCACGCAAAGCTTCCGCGGCGCGATTGGAATCGCCTGCCGCGATTGCTTCTTCGACCTTGCGAACATAAGTGCGCATTTGGCTGCGGCGGGAACGGTTGACCTGAGTGCGGCGCGCGATCTTGCGGACAGCCTTCTTTGCCGAGGGCGTATTTGCCATGAACAATACCCTTTATGTGGACCAAGCTGAGCCTCCCTTAGATCAAGGAAGGCGGGACCCGCGCGGCGCTTGCAGCGTCATTTTCGAAGGCGCGGCCAGCTTAACGATCAGGTCGTTACAAAAGCGCCAGCGCCGGCACGTTCCGTCATCGGATCACGCGCGCGGGCGGTGCTAATAATCACGAACGTTTCCGCTGGTCAACGCTCCGTAATCGCGCACCCAGCGGCCGGCGGCCGGAACAGCGCGCTCAGGCATGATGAGGCGGCGCTGGCCATCCGCGCCGATCGCCTGTGCCTTGCAGTCACGGACCGTGTCAGTCACGGGCACTCCGAATCGGATTGCTCCGGCGTCACCTCGAGGCCCTAGCCGCGGCATTTGTCCAGATCGTTGCGTTGTTTCCTCAGTTTACTCCAATGTTCGAGGCGCGTGCGGAGCTCAATTTCGAAACCGCGGTTCACCGGCCGGTAAAAGATATGCCGCCCAAGCGCCTCAGGCCAATAATTCTGGCCCGAAAATCCATCCGGTTCGTCATGATCGTAGGCGTAATTTACGCCGTAACCTTCGTCTTGCAGGAACTTTGTCGGCGCGTTCAATATGGTTTTGGGCGGCAGCAAAGAGCCACGGTCCTTGGCGAGCCTCTGCGCCTCCATGAAGGCGGCATAGGCGGCATTCGATTTCGGCGCAGCCGCGGCATAAATCACTGCATTGGCGATGGCAAGTTCTCCTTCCGGAGTTCCGAGAAACTCATATGCGTCCTTCGCCGCTAAAGCGACGGCAAGCGCCTGGGGATCGGCAAGGCCTATGTCTTCGATTGCCATGCGCACGACGCGTCTTGCGATGAAGAGCGGATTTTCGCCTGCATCAAGCATGCGCGTGAGATAATATAGGGCTGCGTCCGGATCCGAGCCGCGCACCGATTTATGCAGCGCGCTGATGAGGTTATAGTGCCCATCCTGTGCCTTATCGTAAATCGGCACCCGCCGCTGCACGGCAGATGCCAGGGCTGCTTGATCGAAGATTTCTCCCGGCTTAGCAGACCGCCAGGCCTCTTCGGCAAGGTTTATCGCCGCACGCCCATCGCTATCCGCCATCTTGATGAGGCTTAAGCGGGCTTGCGCATCAAGCGGAAGGGAGCGCCCCTCATATCGTTCCGCGCGGGCCAGAAGCTGCTCGATTGCCGCCTCGCCGAGCGGCTTAAAGATCATCACCCGCGCGCGCGACAATAATGACGCATTGAGTTCAAAGCTCGGATTCTCGGTCGTCGCACCAACAAGCGTGATGGTGCCATCTTCCATCACCGGTAAGAAACCGTCCTGCTGCGCCCGGTTGAAACGGTGCACCTCATCGACAAATAACAAGGTCCCCTGGCCCAGCCTGCGTCTGCCACGCGCCTCTTCGAACAGTTTCTTGAGTTCGGCAACGCCCGAAAAAATCGCCGAAATTTGCACAAAGGCAAGTTTCGTCTCGCGCGCAAGAAGGCGCGCGACGGTCGTTTTGCCGGTGCCAGGGGGACCCCAAAAAATAAGGCTGCCCAAGCTACGAGATCCAATGAGCCGCGTCAGCGCACCCTGCGGCCCGAGTAGCGCCTCCTGTCCCGCGACTTCGGTGAGGCTCTGCGGCCGCAGCCGGTCGGCAAGCGGGCGGGGCGCGTCTTGGTCGAGGTTTGCGGCACCAAAAAGATTTGCCATCTCACCTTCTTTCCGCTGCGCGGCACGCCGTGCAAGCGGAAGCATATCCAAGCTGCCGCGCCAGCGGACCAAGCGGCGTTAAGGTAAAAATCACTCTGATGCCGCGGGCAAGCTTTAATTTGATTTTTAAACTCATACAGATCATGCGTCTTCTCAAATAATGAGGGGATCCTATAATTGAATATCTCTTAAATCAATAAATTTTTATCGATGCACGTAATCGTATTCGCAACGCATAAAGGCGGTTGCGGCAAACGCACGCTTGCCACTTGCCTCGCCGCCGCGGCCCAGGACGCGGGCGAATGCGTAGCTATTTTTGATTTGGATCCGAAGAGCTGCGCCACGCGATGGGGCGCGATAAGAATGGACCCTAATCTGCCGGTGCGCATCGTTGCAGCTGCGCAGCTTTCATCGGCATTGAGGGCTGCTGCGAAGCGGAATGTGACCCTGAGTATCATCGATACTCCGGCTCTCGAGTCACCGGCAGCGCTTGCCGCGGTGAAGAAGGCCGATCTCACGATCGTTCCAACAAAACCGTCCGCTTTCGATATTTGGTCGGCTGTGATGACCGGGCGCAGAATGAATTTGTTGCAGGAGAATTTCGTGTTCCTCCTTAATCAATGCCCAAAGCGCCGCCACTCGCAGCGCATGCTGGAGAGCATTGCCGCGCTCGAATCCGCAGGTCCCCTTTTGGTCCCGCAAATCGGTATCAGCCAAAGGTTTTCGGAAGCAGCGGCCAAGGGAAAAGCGGTGACGGAGATCGCTCCCAAAGGCGGCGCGGCGCGGGACTTGCGCAGCCTTTGGGCCGAACTTAAGGGCCGCCATTTTTAATGCCGAACTGCAAGTAACCGCGCCCGGGCGGCTCACCCGCCGATTACCGTGGTGATCACCTCGCCGCCGCGGGCAATCGTCAGCTTCCAATAATCGTGCGGCAGCTGTGCCGCCTTTTCGAGATCGCGCGTCGTGCCGATGGCCTTATCGTTGATGGCCAAGATCACATCGCCCTTCTGAAAGTTGACCATCGCCGCCCTAGAACCCTCTTCTATGTCGCTGACGGCCACACCTTCGCTTACACCACGGATCGACAATTCCTCCAACACTGCAGGCGACACATTAACCACGGTCATGCCCGAGAATGGCGAATAACCGGTGAGCTTGACCGGATCGCGAGCCGGAAACTCCGGCGCCGGAACAAGCTTGATGGCAACTGTGGACTGTTTGCCGTCTCGCAGGAAGGTCACGGACGCGGTGCCGCCAAGCGGCTTTGTTCCTAACCGGTAGCCGAGCCCCTCGGGATCGTCGACAGGCTGACCGTCTATGGCGGTGATAAGGTCGCCCCGCTTTAATCCTGCCGCGGCTGCCGGGCCGCCCGCGGAGAGATCGGCTAAAAGCGCGCCCGCCGGCCGCGCGAGGCCAAGCGATTCGGCGATCTCCCTCGATACGGTCTGGAGACTCGCGCCGAACCAGGGGCGCCGCACGGCATGTCCCCCGCCCTTGGCAGCAGCGATCACGATTTTCACCATATTTACCGGGATGGCAAAGCCGATCCCGATCGAGCTTCCTGTCTGTGAGTAGATTGCCGAATTGATGCCAACGAGTTTTGCCCGCAAATCGATGAGCGCGCCGCCGGAATTGCCCGGATTAATCGCGGCATCGGTCTGAATAAAAAACCCATAGTCGGAGATGCCCACTTGCGTGCGCGCAAGAGCCGAGACGATGCCTTGGGTGACGGTCTGGCCAACCGCAAACGGATTGCCGATGGCGAGCACGATGTCGCCGACTTCGAGCGCGTCGGAATCGCCAAGCTCCATGGCCGGAAAGCGCTCGCCGCCCTTCAGCTGCAAAACGACGAGATCGGTCCGCTGGTCGCGCAGGACGATCTCGGCGTCGAATTCCCGCTTATCCGCGAGCGCGACTTTCACGTCGGTCATTCCTTGAATGACGTGGTAATTGGTGACGACGAGACCAGAGGGGTCGACGAGAACGCCGGAGCCGAGAGAGCGCGCCGTCGGGCCTCCCGGCCGGCCCATGCCACCAAAAAAGCGGAAAATCGGATCGTCGAAGAAGGGATTTTGCGGCCGCTTGTCGGTGCGGGAAGCATAGACATTGACAACGGCCGGCTGGGCCTGTTTGACGACCGGCGCAAACGACAACAAAATGTCGCCCGATGACGAAGGCAGCTGCCGCAATGGCTCGGCGCCTGCGGAAAAGGCGGGCAACAGTGCCAGTGCAATCAGCGCCCGCAGTAGCGCAAGCGAGCGCGTGTTCATAGATCGCTCCACGTCGGGGGGCCTTAGAGCTAACGTACTCCGCATCAACTGCGCCAGGCGGGTCCGCAGGTAGGCGCAAGTGGTTCGCCTCAGGTCGCGGACGCTTCCTCGCTGCCCTGGACCGGACCCGAATCCATTCCCTTGGCATCGACGTCGCGGTCGACAAATTCGATGACCCCGAGCGGCGCATTGTCGCCATAGCGGAATCCCGCCTTCAAGACCCGTGTATAGCCGCCGTTCCGGTCCTTGTAACGCGGCCCGAGCACGGCAAAGAGCTTATTGACGAGCGCCGTATCTTTGATTTGCGCAATCGCTTGGCGGCGCGCGTGAAGGTCCCCGCGCTTTCCAAGCGTCACGAGCTTCTCGGCGACGGGCCGCAGATCCTTCGCCTTCGGCAGGGTGGTCGTGATCTGCTCGTGCTTGATGAGCGCCTGGCACAAATTTGCAAGCATCGCTTTGCGATGCTCATGCATGCGGCCGAAGCGGCGCTTAGCATGTCCGTGATACATGGCGCTCTCCATTGTTTCGCGGTCGCCGTGCCAAGGTACGCCCGCTCCCGTTCTCTCTCATTAAACCGCGCGAAACGCGGACAATACGGTCAGTAATGCTCCTCGAACCGCTTGGCGAGCTCATCGATATTCTCCGGCGGCCAGCCTGGAACATCCATGCCAAGATGCAGGCCCATCTGCGCCAAAACTTCCTTGATCTCGTTTAACGACTTGCGGCCAAAATTCGGCGTGCGCAGCATCTCGGCTTCGGACTTCAGAATGAGATCGCCGATATAGACGATATTGTCGTTCTTGAGGCAATTTGCCGAACGCACGGAGAGCTCGAGCTCGTCGACATTTTTGAGCAGCGCCGGATTGAAGGCAAGTTCAGGAATGGAAGGTGCCGCCTCGACGCGGTGCGGCTCCTCGAAGTTGACGAACACATTGAGCTGGTCCTGAAGGATGCGGGCAGAGAACGCGATCGCGTCTTCGGGCGAAATCGATCCGTTGGTCTCCACCTGCATGGTCAGCTTATCGTAGTCGAGAATTTGGCCTTCGCGGGTATTCTCGACCTGATAGCTCACTTTCTTCACGGGCGAGTAAAGACTGTCGATCGGGATCAGGCCGATCGGCGCATCGTCAGTCCGGTTGCGGTCGGCCGGAACGTAACCCTTGCCGGTATTGACCGTAAACTCCACGCGAATCTCGGCTCCCTCATCGAGCGTGCATATGACGAGCTCGGGATTTAGGATTGAGATATCGCCGGTTGTGCCGATATCGCCAGCGGTGACCTTGCCGGGACCTTGTTTCCGCAAAACCAGCCGCTTTGGACCGTCGCCCGGCATTTTCAGAGCGATGTCCTTGATGTTGAGGACGATGTCGATCACGTCCTCGCGCACCCCCGGGATCGAGGAAAACTCGTGCAAAACCCCATCGATATGGACCGAAGTAATCGCTGCGCCTTGCAACGACGACAATAAAATGCGCCGCAGTGCATTGCCGAGAGTAAGGCCGAAGCCGCGCTCGAGCGGCTCAGCGACGATGGTGGCCATGCGCTTTGGCTCGTCGCCAGAAGCCACTTCGAGCTTGCTTGGCTTGATAAGCTCCTGCCAATTCTTCTGAATCACGACCGAACCTTTCCTTGATGCAAATTAACTAACTGATGTCGCTGCCGGCGGTTCAACCCGCCTTCCTGTACGACGTGCATTGTCGGTTATGCCGAAGATTTTGCCGGTTCCTAGACGCGGCGCCGTTTGCGTGGCCGGCAACCATTGTGCGGGATCGGTGTAACGTCGCGGATCGAGGTGACGGTAAATCCCGTGGCTTGCAGCGCCCGCAAAGCCGATTCCCGCCCGGACCCCGGGCCCGAAACCTCAACCTCGAGGGTCCGCATTCCGTGTTCGGTCGCTTTTTTGGCGCAGTCCTCGGCTGCCATCTGCGCCGCATAGGGAGTCGATTTGCGCGATCCTTTAAACCCCATTGTACCCGCCGACGACCAGGCGATGGTATTGCCCTGTGCATCGGTGATCGTGACCAATGTATTGTTGAAGGTCGAACTGACGTGGGCAACTCCGGAGGCAATGTTTTTGCGTTCACGGCGGCGAACGCGGACCGTCTCTTTTGCCATCATCGCTTCCTTCTATCGCGCCGATGAACTCGGCGCGGGCGGAAAATAGAAATAGTGCTGCGGACGCCCCTCAATCGCGCGGGAGCATGGGGAATGGCCGGATTGCCCTATGATTTTCATTATTTTTTCTTGCCCGCAATGGGCTTGGCCTTGCCTTTGCGCGTGCGCGCGTTGGTGTGGGTGCGTTGCCCGCGGACCGGCAATTGCCGGCGGTGCCTGAGCCCGCGATAGCAGCCAAGGTCCATCAGCCGCTTAATATGGGTCGCAACTTCCCGGCGAAGATCGCCTTCGACCATGTAATCGCGGTCAATCGCCTCGCGAATTTGCAACACCTCCGCGTCTGTGAGTTCGTGCACGCGGCGCTGGGAGGGAATATTGACCCGCTCGCAAATTTCCTTGGCTTTCGTCGGACCGATGCCGTGAATATATCTCAGCGCGATGACGACCCGCTTGTTGGTTGGAATATTGACGCCAGCTATACGAGCCAAAGCTCTCTTCTCCGTGCCGGCCGCGCAGCAACTTAAGCTTTGCGGGGAAAAAAATCGGTCCCCCCTCCGGCGGACGCCGGCCTCGCGGGATTCCCAACAACGGCAGGCGGCCAGCGGCCCCCAAGCATGCTCGTCTCAAGCGGGAATTGCCGTCGTTAGCCGATCGGAGGCGCGACGTCAACAGGCCTCAGCCCCCGCTTTTCCCCCTGGCCTTGCCAGCCGTCAATCTGGGTTTATAAATGGGCCGGCGCTCAAACACCCAGCTTAGCCAAAGAGGTTGCGATGAGTTCGCCCGAGGAAACAACCAAGACACCCAAGAATAAGCCACGACAGGGGGTACCGCTCGAACGCATATTGATCGCGCTCAGCATCATCGGCATTGTCCTCCTCCTGTTCTATGGGCTGCGTGTTCTCGTCGGTAGGGTGAGACTCGATACAGCCCCGGTTACGGGCGAGTGGCAAGCTCAGCGCCAGGCCTGGCGCATTGAATTAAAGCCAGACAAAACAGTTGTGGGTTCCAATGGCCCTTCGGGAAAATATAAGGTCGATTACTTTGGCACGCTGTGGATTACCTTGGACAATGGCAAGACGTTTAAGGCGACGTTGAATCCCGAGATGCCAAACCGGTTCGACCTCATTCAGATGGATACGGAGGGGGTAACCGTCTTCGAGCGGGTCAATCTGCCCAAACCAAATTTACCCCAGGCGCCAAAATAGACTTTTCCGCCGCCTTACCACGGATGCCGGCGGCGTTGCGCATGGCTTCTCGCGCAAGCCGAGGCGTTGCAAACGGCGATCGCCACGCTCGAGAAAGAGATCCTGAGGTCAAAAGGCATGCACGCGGCATTAGCCGTCTGGGCGACAACCAGTTGCGCAAGTTGTTTGCGCGTTACGCAAGCCGCTCGCTCGCTCCGGCGCCTTGAGGCGCCCGCCGCGAGCGGTTTGCGCAAGCAAGAAGCAAAACGCAACGACGGCAAAAGGTTGAGGCACCTGGATTGGGACACTCCGCGCCGTCATCGCGCTCAAAAAACCCGCCGCAATGCTTGGAGCCCGATCCGCGATACCCGTCGGGGCCAGCGGTCAAACGGCGACGCAAAAACACCGAATACGTGACTGCTCCCAGGTGCGATGCCAACGGCGCCGGAAACTCCTTGCCAAAAGGGGGCCCGTCGATACATCCATACATGACGCCCAACCGCGGCTCAAAGCTCAGCCGAAAAGGTATGTGGAAAGGTGAGATTCACCTAAACGCTCGCAATGAATGAGACATGGAACGGAAGAGGGCGTCTTTCACGCAACGCAACTGCAGCAAAATCAGCCCCGCCTCATGGCGGCGGGGGTGTGCATTTTTGTGCGCCGCGCTGGCTCTGACACTTGGCTGCGCCACCCGGCCATCAGCGGCAGCGCCCTTCGCCTATGTGACGCGCGAGCTTGCAAACACTGTCTCTGTGATCGACACCGCGA
>JBPYDY010000044.1:0-2106 GCA_051986155.1 Methylocella sp. | reverse complement strand
TGTTCAAAAGCCCGGTCGTCGCCGCGACGGCGGCGTGAGCAGGATTACGCCCGGTCGCGAATGCGTTCGGCTGCGGGTTATCCATAACATAGACGCGCGGCATCGGCAGGCCGGCGCGACTGGCGAGTTCAGCCACGACATGAACGAACTCAGGCGCGGCGCGCTCGTCGACCTCCTGGGCGCCGTGCATCGAAAGCACGAGCTGGTCGGCATTCCAGTAAGTGAAGAGATTCATCGCGGCAGCGATGAACAACGCGATAACGGCGCCGCTCCATCCGCCGAAGAGATAGCCAACCCCCATAAACAAAGCGGTGAGCCCCGCAAGCAGAAGTGCCGTACGCAAATAGCTCATTCAATCACCTGGCGCTGAAGCAAAGACTTCCGTCTCGGCAGCCGGATTGAGAGCGAGCGGCCACATAGACGGCCTTGTTCTCGACGAGGCCCCGCCGGAATCTCGACCGCAGGGCATCAGATCGAGCGGCCGGCTCGGCCATTCCCCATGCACCGCTGCACCCACTCGCTTGGTAGACCCTTTTGATGTGGCAACGTCTGGCTCAAGAAGTCGTTCTCACAATTGCACTAATATCGTCAAAAACCGGAAAGCGTAATGCTTTCAACCACAAGCCGTTTGCAACGCTGTCCTGGGCAACCGTGAACAACAATAGAAAGACGCCCCCGCGTTGGAGCAGGAGGCCGTTAGCAAGTCAGGTACTGCTGCGCTGGCCAGAAGGCGTCCAACTCTCTTATGCGCGGCCCTTCACAACGAAGGACTGCGTAAATGCTCGAACTTGAGTCGTATATGATCGACGCGCCGCCATTCGTGCCGACGCAATCTCCCCCGCGCAAACTCAATATGATTGGCTTCGGCCAGGCGCCGATGCCTGGCTACCTGCCTATACCGCGATGTGCCTTTTGTCACCGGCCTGTCTGACGACTTCCTGGAGCGCCGCTATGGCCGCAACTGGGCAGGGAGGGTCGTGTGATGATCCGCCGCGAACGCCTCCCTAATCGTCGCCACGCCGAAACCTTCGACGCCAGTCTCGCGCTGCAGCACGGTGTGCAGATCGAAACCCTGCGCAAGGCAATGATGAGAGACCCGCGCGGCAACGCTACTGGACCTTTCGGCGTGGCTCTCGATCGGATCGCACAATCAGGACCGCGGCATGAGCTCGAAATCTTCCCTCTTCATCACTGAACTCTCTCAAAGCCTCCCCGGGGACTCAAGCAATGGGGTGATCAGCCACCGGCTAATGATATATTCCCGCCCGGTTGGCCGGACGAAATGCCTGGCGCGCACCGCACCAACGGTCTGTATCAAAGTGCCAAGCGCAGATCGCAGGAAGATACCTCGCCGCCACCATGGTCGGACCCGAAGCCGCTGCCGAGCAGTCTATGCCGGTGAAGCCATTTCATAGGACGCTCTTGCCGTCATCTATTGGCCCTTGGATCGAAGATATCGCAGCATGCAATGCCCGGTCGCCCGGTCGATGATGTCGCCATTCGGCCATTTGGATCGACTGGAATTTTTGAAAAGGCGCTCCACCGAGGCCATACGGATCGGCCAGGGACCACCGGCTGACGGCACCGGCGATTAGCTGTTCTCGACCACGAATTACATCGCGGTAAGGCCGCGATAGCGGCGAGCCCTTTTCTCCAGGTTCCCAGGGTGGCATGGGGTTGATTGTAGTGGGCGATACCAAGAAAAAGCCCTATTCTACCGTGAGGCGCGGTGCCTCTGCACGCTAATCTGCCGTGGCCCGTGACTTGGAACTGTTCCCCGTGCTGAAGAAGGCAGACCGCGGGCTGACCGAACGATAAACATGGCCAACCGGACGATAAACATGACGGAATCGACTTGTTCACCATTGGAACAAGCGCTCGCCCTGCTTCATGCCGGTGCGCTCTCGGAAGCCCTTGCTCGCTACGATGACATTCTGCGCTCCGATCCCGGCAATGCCGACGCCCTGTATTACAAGGCGGCCATCGCCTGCAGCCAGGGCCGGTTCGAAGATGCGATGGCCTTGACACATCGGTCGCTTGCGGTTCGCCCCGGACATGCCCGCGCTCTGAACCTCACCGGGATGGCTCTGCACCGGCTCGGCCGCC
>JBPYDY010000043.1:0-6619 GCA_051986155.1 Methylocella sp. | reverse complement strand
AAGAGTTTCCTGTCCCCGCCGGTGCCGGGCTGCTGGCGCTGGTGCCAGAGGCCATCCATCACCTGGGAGGCAGATGCGATCCTTAACGAGATCCACGGATTGAATCATGACGGGACTCGGCCGGCTCGCGTACCGGCCCTGTTCGGGATGAATTTCCAGGCAGTTAGCGTTGGTGAAAAGCTCATCGAGAGATCGCTGAGCCCTGTCGTGACGGGCGGATATCTGGACAACCAGGGCACGCCGACGCCCGCATTGCTCAACGAAATCGAATTCGTTGATACTGCAATCGGCAAAATGATTGCTGCGTTGAAGAGCACGGGCGCCTACGAATCCACGCTTATCGTCAACACCGCAAAGCACGGCCAGAACCCGATCGACTCCGCGCGTTATCTCGGCATTTCGAACGAGCCCAACGATCCTATCACGACGTCGCCCGCCACCATTCTGCAGGGACTGCTCCCCTCTCCGAGTCGCCGGCCAATCCCAACGTGATTGGTCCGACTGAAGACGACATCTCGCTGATCTGGCTGTCCGATTCGAGCCAGACCACGAACGCCGTGACTATGCTCGAGAGCCAATCACCGGCAACGGCCAACATCGCCGGGATCGGCGAAATCTTCTCCGGGCCGGGCATCGGCCAAATGTTCAACCTGCCTGGACTGCCGCCCCGTGGCGATCCGCGCACACCGGATATTGTTGTTACGCCCAATATCGGCGTGACCTACTCAGGCAGCACCAAGAAGCTGGCTGAGCATGGCGGGTTTTCGCATGACGACACCAACGTGATGATGTTGTTGTCAAATCCGAATCTACAGAGACACACCGTGACCAGCCCCGTGGAAACCATGCAAGTTGCGCCGACCATTCTGCAGGCTTTGGGGCTGAACCCCTATGCCTTGCAGTCGGTGGTCACGGAAGGCACTCAAGTACTTCCCGGGATCTAAATCGCTACGGGATCTGAGCCTCGGCCGAACTCGACCGAGTCTGTCTTTGCAGCGACTTCCAACGGCGTTCCATTGCCTTATCCTCAAGAACTCGGCGCGATCCCTCAGGAGGGCACGGCGAGCCTCCCCGGATAGGGCGAGCGCAGTGTCGCGCACCGGGAGCGACAAAAGCTCAGGGAGGCGCTGCTCTTATTCCTAGGCCCCGCATAGAGCGGGGCCTTTTTCTGCAATAAGGAAATCGAAACTATCGCAAGGCAGGGCGCACACGCTAAAATTGTTATAATAGGCGGGCGGGCCGGTTATCCACGCCCGGCGTAACGCGCAGGAAGGCGCCACTTGCCAAATCTCCTTGCCATCGACCAGGGCACGACCTCGACGCGGAGCCTGCTCTTCGATTCTGCAGGCAGCCTCCTCGCCACCGCCCAACGCGAGTTCGCGCAATCCTATCCGCGGCCAGGATGGGTCGAGCATGATCCGCAGACGATTTGGCGCGATGCGCTCGAGACGGCGCGGGAGGTCATCGCAAAATCGGATTCGCCTATTGCTGCGATTGGGATCGCAAATCAGCGGGAAACCACTGTCGTCTGGGACCGCGCTACAGGCGTGCCCGTTTATCCCGCCATCGTTTGGCAGGACCGGCGGACAGCGCCACACTGCGAGCGGTTGCGCCAGGAGGGCTGCGAGACCCTGATCCGTACCCGCACGGGCCTCCTTCTCGACCCTTATTTTTCGGCGACCAAGCTCGCCTGGATTCTCGACAACGTTTCGGGCGCGCGGGCACGCGCAGAGAATGGCGAGCTTGCGTTCGGTACCATCGACAGCTTTTTGCTATGGCATCTCACAGGCGGCAAAATACATGCAACGGATGCAACAAACGCCTCGCGAACCATGCTGTTCGACATCCGCCGGCAAAGCTGGGACGATGATCTTTTGCAGTTGTTCGATATTCCCAAAGCGCTTCTGCCAGAGGTCCATGACAACAGTTTTGTTTACGGGGTGACGGTGCCCGGGCTTTTCCCGCAGCAAATTGCCGTTGCGGGCATGGCGGGCGACCAGCAGGTCGCGTTGATGGGCCAGGCTTGTTTTGAACCTGGCATGGCAAAGGCAACCCTTGGAACAGGCTTGTTTGTCCTGCTCAACACGGGCCAAGAAGTATCATCTCCGGCAAAAGGCGTCGTCACGACGATTGCTTACCGGGCCGGCGGGCTCACCGCCTACGCGGTCGAGGGATCGGCCTTTGTAGCCGGTGCGGCGATCAAATGGCTGCGGGATCGGCTCGGTCTTTTCAAAGATGTCTCGCAAACTGCCAGTATGGCGGCAGCGATCGACAACAACGCAGGGATCTATCTGGTTCCAGCCTTTACGGGTCTCGGCGCGCCCTATTGGGACCCCGAGGCGAGAGGGCTGATTTGCGGCCTCACGCTGGACACAAGGCCTGCGCATCTCGTCCGCGCCGCATTGGAATCGGCCGCCTACCAGACGCTTGATCTATTGCAGGCGATGGCCGGGGCTGGCCAGCCGCCGCGTGTGTTGCGCGTCGACGGGGGAATGGCCGCGAACGATTGGTTTTGTCAGTTTCTGGCCGACACTCTCGGCTCGCCGGTCGAGCGCCCCGCGTTGCTCGAGGCGACGGCGCAAGGCGCCGCGTTTTTGGCCGGGCTTACGGTTGGACTATTCCGCGATTTCAGTACCCTTTCCACCGCCTGGCAATGCGGCGCGCGATTCGAGCCGCGCATGGCGGCGGCCGAGCGAGAACGGTCGATCATGGGCTGGCACGAGGCGGTCCGGCGCGCGAGGACGGTAGGCAATAGCCCCCGCGATACGTGAATGCCGGCCGTCATTCCTAAAGGTTGAGCGCGGTTTGACAGAGTCTTGCTCTTGCTCTTAACGCTTTGACCTCGTGTGACTAGATATAGACACGTGTCGGCTAGCTATGCAGCAATGCAACCTTGGACGGCTTTGTGCTGCCTAAGACAAAAGGAGCGACGGTAATGGTAGATCTCCCTCACTCTCATATTGTTGCCAAACGCAATCCGCCGATAGGCTCCTTTTCACGCCGCAACTGTCTGACGAGCGCCGCCGCCGCCGCGCTTGGTTACACTCTTGCCGCGGGCCCGGTTCGCGCCGCAGCAATCAAGACCGGCACGGAAGGCCTATCCGCCGGTGCGGCAAAGATAAAAGTGCCGGACGGCGAAATGCCAGCCTATTACGCAAGGCCCGCCGACGCGCAAAAGCCGCCCATTGTTCTTGTTGCGATGGAAGTGTTTGGCCTGCACGAATTCCTCAAGGATGTAACGAGGCGGCTCGGCAAGCTCGGCGCCTTCGCGGTCGCCCCGGATTATTATTTCCGCCTCGGCGACATGACCGGAATTACAAATCCTCCGGAGCTCATGGCATTGGTCAACACCAAGCCCGATCGTGAGCTTTTGTCCGATCTCGATGCGGCTGCGGCATGGGCCAACGAGCAGGGCGGAGATGGAGAAAGGCTTGGTATCGTCGGTTTTTGCCGCGGCGGAAGAACGGTTTGGCTCTATGCCGCCCATAACCCAAACCTCAAGGCGGGCGTCGCCTTTTACGGCAGCCTCATGGATGCCAAAAGCGCGGCCATGCCGAAAAACGCTTTTGATCTCGCTGCAGAAGTCAAGGCGCCCGTGCTCGGCCTCTATGGCGGGGAGGATTCGAGCATCACGCCCGACCAGGTCGAGGCGATGAAAGAACGGCTCGAACGGGCGGGCAAGGTCGCGAAATTCAAAATCTATCCCGGCGCGCCGCATGGTTTCTTTGCCGACTACAGGCAGAGCTATCGGCCGGAAGCGGCGCGCGACGCCTGGCAAAACATGCAGGCCTGGTTCAAGCAATATGGCGTGCTCGACTGACGATGGCTCTAGGGCGGTGCTGCGAGCGCAGCCAACGTGTGCCGGAGCCACCGAGGCAAAGGGGCTACCATTGCATGTCGCTTGACGCCGAGGTCGGGTCACGCAACGGCAATTTCAGTCCGAATCAAAGGCGTTTTTATAGTCCATCGCAAGACCCGGGTTTTGCTGATCCTTGCGCAGAATGCAATTCCCGACCGCGAGGAACTCGATCTCGGTGCCCATAAAACAGGAAAACGCGTCATCAGGTGTGCAAACAATTGGTTCGCCGCGAACATTGAAACTGGTGTTCACGAGTACGGGGCAGCCGGTCAATTGTTCGAAGCGGCTAATGAGCGCGAAATAGCGTGGATTCGTCTTTGCATGGACGGTTTGAACGCGTGCCGAATAGTCAACATGGGTCACGGCGGGAATATCGGAGCGAACCACGTTCAGCTTGTCGATCCCGAAAAGCACCTCTTCCTGTGGCGTCATTGCCCGGCGGCGCGTGAAGTTAACATCCGCAACGAGAAGCATATAGGGCGAATCGGCGTCGAGCTCGAACCAGTCGGCGACGCGCTCGCGCAAAATCGAAGGCGCGAAAGGGCGGAAGCTTTCGCGATATTTTACTTTGAGATTAAGCGATTTTTGCATTGTGGGCGAGCGCGGATCGCCGAGGATGGAACGGTTGCCGAGCGCGCGGGGCCCAAATTCCATCCTTCCTTGATGCCAACCGACCGCCTGTCCCTTTGCAAGCGCGTCTGCCGTATCGTTTATAAGCTGCTCATCATCTACGACACTATAAACCGCCCCCTTCGCGCCGAGCCTCTGCTCGATGTCCGCCTGCGTATAGGCGGGACCGAGAAACGCGCCCTGCATGGAGTCAGGCTGATCGACAACTCGCTTACTGCTGGCGGCGCGATCCTTGTCGTAATAAGCGGCAAGCGCCGCACCAAGCGCTCCGCCCGCATCTCCAGCCGCTGGTTGAACGAAGATTTGGTCGAACTTGCCGTCGCGAAGCACCTTTCCGTTTGCCACGCAATTCAATGCAACGCCTCCAGCAAGGCAGAGATTCTTGAGCTTTGTTTGCTCCGCCAGCGACCGGGTCAAACGTAAGACGACCTCCTCGGTGACGGCCTGGATTGAAGCCGCAAGATCCATATGGCGCTGTTCGAGAGGCTCAGACGGGCTGCGCGGCGCACCGCCAAAAATCCCGAAGAAGCGATCATCCACCATTGTGAGGCCGGTGCAGTAGGAAAAATATTCGAGATTGAGCTTAAAGGAGCCGTCCGGTTTTACATCGATGAGATGATCGAAAATCGCCTTTGCGTATTTCGGCTCGCCATAGGGGGCAAGACCCATGACTTTATATTCGCCCGAATTGACCTTGAACCCTGTATAATACGTGAACGCCGAATACAGCAGTCCAAGCGAATGCGGAAAATGAATCTCCTTGATTATTTGCAGTTCGTGACCCCTTCCGAGCGCGGCTGAGGCCGTCGCCCATTCGCCTACCCCGTCCATGGTCAAGACAAGCGCCGATTGGAATGGCGAAGGATAATAGGCTGAAGCGGCATGCGAATAATGATGCTCGCAAAAGCGCAGCCTATCTTTATCTCCGAGCCCCGGGGCAACGGCGTCGAGTTCACGCAAGAGCAGGTTGCGCTGAAATAGTTTCTCGCTGATCCAGAGCGGCATGGCCTTGCGGAAGGACGCAAATCCAGTCGGTGCGAATGCGAGATAAGTTTCGAGAAGCCGCTCGAATTTTAGGAACGGTTTTTCATAAAATACGACGCAATCGATGCTTTCTGCGCCAGCTTTGGCTGCGGTGAGGCAATAGGCGATGGCATTGGCTGGGAAGCCAGGGTCGTGCTTCTTGCGCGTGAATCGCTCTTCTTGCGCTGCGGCGATAATCTGGCCATCGCGAATAATCACCGCGGCGCTGTCGTGATAAAAAGCCGAAATGCCAAGGACGAGCATCCGCGCGGATCAGAACAGCGTATAAATGAAGGGGGCGACGACCGAGCCTTGGCTCAGCACGAACAAACCGCCGAAGAAAAGGAATAGAGCCAGCAAAGGTATCAGCCAATATTTTTTGCGTGTCAGCAAGAATTCGAACAGCTCAGCTACAACCGACATCGTACGATCCTCAAAACTGTTTTGTCAAACTTCCTGGCGCCGGGCCTGGGGGCTTGCGTTCGATCCAATAGGTTGCCGCGCCCCGGTCGAATTTTAGGCTCAAGAGGTCGTTGCCCCTTTTGCGCAGATACCAGCCAACAGGGACGAGGGCGCCGAAAAACAACCCGCCCATGACGATCGGGCTGATAATTCTATTTAAAACGAGGCCCAGCCTGAACCATGCCCGGTTGAGGCGGCCCAGCGAACGAGGATAAAGCAGCGCGGCGGCGAGGAATAAGCCCGAAAAGACGAGCAGCCACCAACGCGGCGTAAGGTGATGAACGAGCGGCCAAAGGCCCAAAATACCAAATACAAAGCCTAAAACGGCGCCGAACTTCCGGTCCGAGCCGATATCCACCCTGCGGAAGCTCGCAACTGTTTCATGGGTTTGCATCGGGTATTGACTCATCGAGTTCGGCCCCTTGGACCAGGTTCCGCCAGCCCTGCCCCGGCGAATCTAACGCACAAATCTCTCGACTATTGGATTACGGAAAGCAATCTGCGCGTTATTGCGTAATGCCAATACGGGTCGGGACGCGGAGCAAAATCCAAAACCGGGTCATTTATGCAATATTTTATTCCCGCGGCGTATTACCCGATTTGCCTCATGGAACGCAAGAGGCGAAAAAATTGCTGTATTGCGAT
>JBPYDY010000042.1:0-2450 GCA_051986155.1 Methylocella sp. | reverse complement strand
GCCCACACATAGCCATCGTGCCAGCGCGTTTTGAACAGGTACCCGGAGGCCGCCTCATCTGGAAAGTGCAGCTGAAACTTGATCAGGGAGCGAGGAAAGGGTCACGTCGGCCTCGTCGTATGTTCGGCGTTCGTTCTTGCGCCGACGCTCTTCATCACAAGTAATTGAACCGCGGGATGCAGAGAGGGATAAGCCGCCGTATTTGTTCGAACACAAGTAGCGAGGAGGAACTCCGCTATGCCGCAGGCGAAACGCAGCTTCAAGATAAAGCGTCCAAGCAAAGCTGTATCCGCGGTCGGAATCGCCGGCGCTTTTTTGGCGGCATCGACCAGCGGATCGGTGGCAGACCTACCGCCGCAAAGTATGGCGTCGTTTCCGGTCCTCAACCTGGGTGAGGAGGAAATCTCCGATGTCAGCCTTGCGACTTTCCATTTCGTCGACGGAGAAAGCCTGGAAACGCAGCTTCCGAGAATACAACTCGCTCGAGGGGGCTGCGGCGGAGGCTGCGGCGGACGCGGCGGTTGCGGCGGTTGCTCCGGCTTTAGAGGCTGCGGCGGCTGCGCCGGCTTTAGAGGCTGCGGGAGGGGCTGTGGCTTTGGAGGTTGCGGCGGCGGTGGTTGGGGCTGTGGTTGGGGCTGTGGTTGGGGCGGCTGCTGCTGGTCATGGGGAGGGTGCGCCTTCTGCTAACCGGGCTATCTTCGATATCCTAGACACGCGTAGGTCGTGAGAGTCGGCTTTGACCACGTTGGATCCGCAAGGGCGTCTTGTTTTCAGAGCTGCGAAGGTGGCGCTCGCGCCAGGCGTGTGCGCGGCCGCCGGTTGGACGGCCAAGAGAATTTCTAAATTCAGAACAGCCGGTCTGCGAGCCCGGTAGTGGAGGGCTGGCAATCGAAGAATAGGTCTGGCGCGCGCGTCCAGAGCCGTGGCGAGGGTGCGTTTGCTGACCTCATGACAGGCAATCAGGGGAACAGAAACAGCTTTACCCAGCAAAACCGCAAGGGCATTCCGCGGTTCGCGCCGAATTTCACCGTCTATGTTCTGCCGCCCGATGTCGTGTGCCTTTATTCGGAAGACCGGAAATTTTTACTTCACGGCGCGCTCTATTGTGCGCTCGCCGCGGAGATAGCTAAGGGCGGAAAAAGTTTTCGGGAGCTCGTTCGCGAGCTGGAGCCGGATTTTCCGTCAGACAAAATCCACGAGGCCTTAACGCGGCTGCTCGACCGCCACTATGTCATCCCGACATCGCGGTCTTCGAATGGCGCCGCCGCCGCGTATTGGGCGAGCCTTGGGCTATCGCCGGAGACTGCGGAGCGAAATCTTCAGAGATGTCGTGTGCGCATTCAATCGATGAATGTGGAGGGGGCAACGGAACTCGCGGCCGCCCTGAGCGAGCTCGGCGTTCGCGTCGTCAAGCGCTCCCCGGGCCTGACAGTCACGTTGGTGAACGATTATCTCGAAGCGCAATTGGCAGGATTGAACCGACGGCATTTGTCGGGCGGCACTCCCTGGGTGCTCGTCCAGCCTTCCGGCATTTTCCCCCTAGTGGGGCCGGTGTTCCGCCCAGGCGAAAGCGCCTGCTGGATGTGTCTTGCCGAGCGGATGAAAAGGAACCGGGAGGTCAAGGCGCTCCTCGACCGCAGACAGGCCCGCTGCGTCGCCGTTTCGCCATTGGCCCGGAACACGTTCGGACAGAGCGCCATCCAGCTTGCGGCCGTCGAGATCGCCAAAGCGATCGCCACCGGTTTTCGCACTCAATTGAGCGATCACATCATCAGCCTCGACCTGTTAGGCTCGACCATCGTAAAGCATAGTGTGGCGCGCCGTCCGCAATGTCCGAGCTGCGGCCGCGAGCAGCTGCGTGATCCCCGCCGCAAGCCAGCGCCCATCGAGCTTGGCGCAGGCAACAAGCCGGTCATGACGAGCGGTGGGTACCGTAGCGTTTCGCCGTCGGCCACGGTTGCGCGTTTTCGCAGGCATGTGAGCCCGCTCACCGGCGTTGTTTCACGCCTGGAGCGCGTTCAAGCCGATTTGCCCTTGAACACCAATTACCATGCCGCGCACAATTTTTCAGGGCCTTCCGAGACGGTCAATGAGCTCAGGATGGGGTTGAGCAGCGGCAGTTTCGGCAAGGGCAGCACTTCCGAACAGGGCGAAGCCAGTGCGCTCATGGAGGCGATCGAGCGCTATTCCGGGATTTTCCAGGGCGACGAGATTAGAGCAAAGCGGCGCTTTGCCGATTTCCCGACGGGCCAGGCCATTGCCCCGAACAAAGTCCTGCTGTTCAGCAACACGCAGTTGCGGCGAAGCCGGATGCCGACGCCGGGTTCGGACGATTTTGATGCGATGCCGGCGTTATTCGATCGATCGGCCGAGATGGACTGGTCGCCGGTCTGGTCCTTGCGCGACAGGCGCTTCAAGCATCTTCCGACCAGCCTGTTGTATTTCTTTTA
>JBPYDY010000041.1:0-9584 GCA_051986155.1 Methylocella sp. | reverse complement strand
ACATTTTTGCAGAGTCCGGGTAGTTCTCCTCGAGCTCGTGGGTAAACTCATCATAAATGCGACTATCCTCTTCCTCAAGGCTAACCGCGAGCGCGAGAAGTTCCTGTTCTGTGAGCTCTGAGAAGTTCTTCATCGCTTCGACCCGCCTTCCTGACGAGAATAGTATACCACCCCGCTACGCCCAAAAGCTGGTGCAGCCAAAGCGCCGGTGCTTATTGGCCTCCATGTAGGGTCAAGCTCGATCGCATGCGTCCCCACTAGTTACCCAGCACTTGCGGGCCGGCAAGCGAGGTCAACTCAGCAGAGCGTCCGTCAAATTTCGTGGCCTTTTTTCTCATTTCCCGCGCACGCTTTTCATGACTTTTGCGCACGGAATCCTCACAACAAAAGCTAACGCCCTTAAAAAGGGGCAGAGAAGAGGCAAGAACGCATGCTCCTGCTTGCGTCAATCGAGCTTGCCGAACACCTCGATTCCGGTTGCGCCGGCGCTAATCACCGCTCTCGCGATTCCGATAAAGAGGCCATGTTCGACGACGCCGGGAATGGCGGCGAGCCGGTTTGCCAGTTCGTCTGGGCGAGGAATGGCACCAAAAAAGCAATCCAAGATCAAATGCCCGTTGTCGCTGACGAACGGTTTTCCGCCGGGCGTTTCGCGCAAGCGGATTTCACCCTCGCAACCGCAGCCTTTTGCCGCCGACAAAATCATGCGTTTTGTCACTTCGAGGCCGAAAACATTGACTTCGACGGGCAGGGGATGCTTCCCGAGTATTTGTACAGCTTTTGACCAATCGGCGATCACGATCATCCGCTTTGCTGCCATGGCGACGATTTTTTCCCGCAAAAGCGCGCCGCCCCCGCCCTTGATGAGGCGCAGCTTCGGGTCGAATTCGTCGGCGCCGTCGACCGTCAGGTCGAGTTCCGGCTCGGCGTCGATTGAGACGAGCGGTATGGCGTAACGCTCGGCCAACCTGCGGGTGCTCTCGGAGGTTGGCACGCAGACAAGGCGTAACCCCCCCGCTACGCGCGTGCCCAAAAGCGCGATAAAGTGCGCTGCCGTGCTGCCAGTGCCAAGGCCAAGCCGCGTCCCGGGGGCAACGAGCTCCAGCGCCCTTTTGGCGGCAAGCCGCTTGGCCTCGTCTTGGGAAAAGTCTGCCACAAAGCGTTGCGATGGATCCGGCATGATCTGCCTGTGCTGGTCTAGGCCGCGCCAGATAAATAGCGCTGTTCCGTGCCAGTCTCAAACCGAACCCGCGGATCGTGCCGGTTGGTTGCGGCCGCCCAGCGCACAACAGGCCAGGGAGGCAAGGGCCGGGGCGAACTCGGCCTTGATCGAGGCCATTCGGCTGCCGCCGATCAAAAGCGTCACTGGGGCCGGGTTCTTGACCGGGCCAGATACGCGCCTGGTTTTTACCGCTTGCTGGCTTCTGCGCGTTTCACAGCCTCGGCCGGTGAGCGAAAAGTCCACAATTTGTGGGCAACAAAATTCCAGATGAGGACGATGCCGGTCGTCACTATTTGCGCCAAAAGATAGGGGATGCCGGCCTTTTGGACGAAGAGCGACATAAAAAGATAGGTGAGGCCGAAGCCGGCTATGGCGACGATGGCAAAGCGCGTGGCCGCCTCCTCATGCGGCCTCGTCGAGCGAAAGACATGATGGCGGGTCAGCGCATAGGAAACCGTTCCGCCTGCACAATAGCCAGCCAAAGCAGCGGGAACCGCGGAAACCTCTATCATCTCGACGAGCCCGATCAAGAGCGCGTAATGGACAGCCGTGGCGATTGCGCCGACAATAACAAAGGACGAAAATTGGCGAATGAGATGCGGCATTTTGGCAAGCGGGATAGGTTGCGCGCGCGGCGCGGGCAGATCCGGGAAGCGCTGGTGCCACGTGTATCATAATTTTCGCGCCAAGACCTTGCCTGCGCCTTTCGCCGTGCAGCCGTGAGCGTCAGCGGGAAGGCATTCCGGCGGCACCGAAGGGACTGCTGGGCCGATGGCGTCGTTGACGGCGTGCCCGGTCAGTACGCGCCGACGAGACGCCTTATGTCCTTGCGTTCAATGTTTACATAGGCTTCTGTCTCGCTACTCCGACGGCTCGCCGACCGGACCAGCGAGGCGCGGAAAAAGGCGGCGCAATCGCCGGTTCAATGAGAGGCGGAAGCGATCGAGATAAAGATAGACGACCGGCGTCGTATAAAGGGTCAAAAGCTGACTCACGATCAGCCCGCCAATGATCGCAATGCCGAGCGGGCGGCGCATCTCACTTCCCTCGCCAAAACTCACAGCCAGCGGAACCGCGCCGAAAATCGCGGCAAAGGTCGTCATCATGATGGGCCGGACCCGCAACAGGCAGGCGCGGAAAATCGCCTCGCGCGATGAGAGACCTTGCGTTCGTTCCGCATCAAGTGCGAAGTCGATCATCAAAATCGCGTTCTTCTTGACGATGCCGATAAGCAAAATCACCCCAATCATCGCAATGATGCTGAATTCGGTATGAAACAGCAAAAGCGCGAGCACCGCGCCGACGCCGGCCGAAAACAGCGTCGAAAGAATTGTAACGGGGTGCATAAAACTTTCGTACAATATTCCGAGCACGATATATACGGCGGCGAGCGCGGCAAGGATCAGCAAATACTCATTTTTAAGCGATTCCTGAAAGAGCCGCGCCGTCCCCTGCATGCTTCCGCGGATAGTTGGCGGCGCATGGAGCGCCTTCATCGCCGCTTCGATCTCCGGGATTGCATCGCCCAGCGAAGCGCCGGGATGCAAATTGAAAGAGATCGTGCTTGCGACAAAAAGGCCCTGATGATTGACAGCGAGGGGCGTGTGGCCAGGTCCAAAATGGCTGAAGGCGGAGAACGGTACTGTCAGTTCCTTCGCCGTGCTAACAGCCGTGCCAGCCGAGGCAACGCCCCGGCCCGAGTTGGCGAGGGCATTGGTTTGGGCGTTCTGTGCCGCTACGCTCTGCTGATTGGTAGGCTGTGACGCCGCGGCCGATAACCCTGGCGCGGGCGGGGCAGGCTGCGGCGTCACCGTTCCCACGACGGCATTGGTGGTTGCGGTGCCGCTGGGATTTGCGCCCAAGGTGCTGATATAGAGGTCCTTCAAGATTGACGGGTCCTGCCAATAGCGCGGGTCGACTTCCATCACCACGTGATATTGATTGATGGCACTGTAGATCGTCGAGACTTGCCGCTGCCCGAATGCATCATAAAGCGTATTGTCGATCTGGCTCATAACGAGGCCAAGGCGGGAGGCGGTGTCGCGATCGACAGCAATATCGGTCTCGAGCCCGCTTTGCTGCTGATCGGAATTGACGTCGGCCAGAATTTTGCTGTTTTGCAAGGCTTCAACGAGGCGCGGTACGAAGGCGTAAAGCTCTTCCGGGCTTTCGCCTTGCAAAGTGTATTGATATTGAGCGTTACTAATCCTGCCGCCCGCGCGGATGTCCTGCACCGCTTGCAGAAAAAGGTGAGCGCCCGGCGTTTGGGACAGCTTGCCGCTCAGCCGGTCGATCAACTCATCCGCAGACTCGCTGCGCTCAGACTTCGGCGTCAGATTGATTGAGAGTATTGCAACGTTAGTCTGACCCACGCCAGAGCCGGTATATGCCCTGACAGTTTCCACCGACGGGTCAGCCTGCACAATTGCCGCAAGCTGCACGAGTTTTTTCCGCATCGATTCAAACGAGATGGACTGGTCGGCTTGGATAGTGCCAATGATGAAGCCTGTGTCTTGCTGCGGGAAGAAGCCCTTCGGCACGATTTTGAACAAATATACATTGAGGCCAACGGTCGCCAACAAGACAACCATTACCAGGACAGAATGGCGCAGGGCCCAGCCGACGGTTCGCTCGTATCCACGCAGAATTTGGCCGAATGGATTGTAACGTCGCGAGCTTTGCTCGCGGTGCGCCGCCGGTTTCAGAAACAGCGAACACATCATCGGCGTTAGGGTCAAAGACAAGAACAGCGATATGAGAATGGCGATCGAGAGCGTCAGAGCGAATTCGCGAAACAGGCGGCCGACAATGCCGCCCATTAGAAGGATCGGGATGAATACGGCAATGAGGGAAAGGCTCATCGAGAGCACGGTAAAACCTACCTCGCGGGAGCCATCAAGTGCCGCCTCCCGCTGACCCTTCCCGGCCCTCGTGTGGCGGTCGATATTTTCGAGCACCACGATCGCGTCATCGACCACAAAGCCGGTGGAAATGGTCAAAGCCATTAGCGACAAATTGTTCAACGAGAAATTCAGGAGATACATTACGCCAAATGTGCCGAGAATCGAGACCGGCACCGCGACAATTGCAATCGATGCCGCCCGAATGTCGCGAAGAAACAGAAATACGATGAGCGTGACCAATAGAACCGAGATTACCAAGGTGAGCTCGGTCTCGTGCAAAGACGCGCGGATTGTCTTGCTGCGGTCTGATCCGTGGGAGATCTCGATGTCGCTTGGCATGGCCGCTTGCAGGTGCGGCAATTCGGCCCGCACGCGATCCACGGTGTCGATGATGTTGGCGCCCGGCTGCCGGAAAATCACTGCGACAATTGCCGGGCGGCCGTCGGAAATCGCAGCGTTGCGCACATCCTCGACCGAATCAAGCACTTCGGCCACGTCGGTAAGATGCACTGGAGCACCATTCCGGTAGGCGATGATGAGGGGGATGTAGTCTGCGGCGCGCGTGGCTTGATCGTTTGTGTAAATCTGAAATCGCTGCCCGCTGTCCTCGATGGCACCGAGTGGACTATTGGCGTTGGCGGAGGCGAGAGCCGCCCGCACATCCTCGAGCGCAATGCCGTATTTTGCCATCGCATGTGGATTGAGCTCGATTCGCACAGCAGGTAGCGATGACCCGAACACGAACACCTGCCCGACACCTTCGAGCTGCGAAAGCCTCTGCTGCAAAATATTGCTCGCATAGTTATACATCTGGCCGCGTGTCTTGGTCGTCGATGACAGGGCGAGAATGAGAATGGGTGCGTCGGCAGGGTTGATCTTGCGGTAAGTAGGGTTGAGAGGCAGATTCGTTGGTAAATCGGCTCTCGCGGCACTGATCGCCGCCTGAACGTCGCGTGCCGCCCCATCGATATTCCTGCTGAGATCGAATTGGACCGTGATCCGCGTCGCGCCGAGGCTGCTTGCCGAGGTCATTTCGGTAACGCCGGCGATCAGTCCAAGGCGGCGCTCAAGCGGGCTCGCGAGGCTCGCCGCCACGGTTTCCGGGCTCGCGCCAGGAAGTTGCGCCTGGACCGAGATCGTCGGAAAATCGACCTGAGGGAGCGGCGAAACGGGCAGTTTCAGGAAGGCGAGCGCGCCGGCAAGCGCAATCCCCAACGTGAGCAGCGTGGTCGCTACGGGGCGGGCGATAAAGGGGGCGGAGATGTTCATAACAAGGCCTTGCCCGCGCGGAAAATGGCAGAAGGTCTATTTGACAAGCCGCGAAGTTCGCTACGGCAGGTACCACAAAGCGGGACGCCTGAGCGATGGTGCAAGCCGCAAATTTTCGCTATCGCTTGACATAGTGCCGCGCTCAGGCGGTTTTGGGCTTCCGGAGGGGGCGCGATGAACGAGGTAACGCCAGCAACGCTTGAAACCTTCGACATTCTGCGCCTGCTCAATTCCTTGCCCCACCGATATCCGTTTCTCATGGTTGACCGCGTGATCGACGCGCGAGGCGATGAATCGGGCATCGGCATCAAGAATGTCAGCATCAATGAGCCGCAATTCCAGGGGCATTTCCCGGAGCGCCCGGTGATGCCCGGGGTCTTGCTCATCGAGGGCATGGCGCAGACCGCGGGCATCCTATGCGTCAATGCCCATCGCCCGGGAAAAAAGCCGCCCCTTGTTTATTTCCTGAGTATCGACAAGGCCAAGTTCCGAAAGCCGGTCTTGCCCGGCGACAGGGTTGAATTTCATATGACGAAAATCAACAGGCGGCGCAATATGTGGTGGTACAATGGCCGCGCTTTGGTTGACGGGGTGCTTGTTTGTGAGGCGGAGATCGCCGCCATGCTGGCGGAGGAGGGGGCGTGAATTTGCGTAGTGCCAAGGTGAATTCCAGTTTGGAATCGGCGTTAGATCTGCACCGCAAAGGTCTCGTTTTTCGATCGTTATATGGCGGTACTAAATTTTTTTTAATTTTGCACCGCATTGGTTCGGGAGAGAGCGTCAAGAGAGGCCGATCATGATCGGATGGCGGGCCATAATGAAAACGTCTGCCCCCGGATGGACGATCCTCGTCCGGCTATTGGTCGGCCTCGTCGTCTTCTTCCCCGAAGGCATTCAGAAACTTGTTTTCCCTGACCTGCTGGGTGCGGGGCGATTCGTGAATATCGGTATCCCCTATCCAGAGATGATGGGGCCATTTGTCGGCATCGTCGAGATCGTCTGCGGCGCGCTCATCATTATCGGCCTCTTTACGAGGCTCGCCGCCATCCCGCTGATTATCATCATGGTCGTTGCGATCATCTCGACGAAGGTGCCGATCTGGCTTGGACATGATTTCTGGATTTTTCATCTAACGAAGCTCGCGCGGTACGGCTTCTGGAGCATGGCGCATGAAGCCCGTGCGATTTCTGCATGTTGCTCGGGTCACTCTATCTGCTAATCGAGGGCGCGGGGGCGTGGTCTTTGGACGCGATTCTCGCAGGCAGCGGCCGCACAAAGCCATCCGCACGGAAGGCGGAAAGTTAGGGCGTCTGGGATCACCGGAGCGCTTACCGCTCTCCGCAGGAGACTGAACTGTGACGATCGACCGCCGTTGATTCCTCAAGCTCATCGGCCTCACGCCTTGGGGTGCAAGGGCTGGCGAGGAACTCCCCCATGAGGAGGTACTAAAAGCCGATTACACCCTTCGTATCGCGACCGGCCTCGTCGAGCTGGCGCCGGACCATATCGTCTCAACCACACTCTACAACGACCAATTTCCGGGACCGCTGCTGCGTTTTAAGGAAGGCCAGCGGGTCGTCGTCGACATTTACAACGACACCGATACGCCGGAGCTTGTGCATTGGCACGGGCAGATGATTCCGAGTGACGTCGATGGCGCATCAGAGGAAGGCTCGCCTGTCATACCCGCCCATACCATGCGCCGGATCGCCTTTGTACCAAAGCCATCCGGTTTTCGCTTCTACCATACGCACGGCGTGGCACGTGGAAATCTCAACCGCGGCACTTACACCGGCCTGGCGGGGCCGGTTTACATCGAGCCCAAGAACGACTCTGGAGCCTATGACCGGGAGGTCTTCCTGGTCATGAAGGAGTTCATGCCATTTTTCAGCCATGGCGGCGAGATGGCCGTGGAGGCACTCGCTGGCAGCCCGCTTGAGCCGTTGCGACGGACTGGGAAGGCCGCCGATGAGGAAGCGCGGGAGAAAACCAAAGGCTTCGAGGTGGGCTATGAGCTTTTCAGCATCAACGGAAAGATGCTCGGCCACGGCGAGCCCATCCGCGTGAAGCAGGGCGAGCGCGTGTTGTTTCACGTGCTCAATGCGAGTGCGACCGAGATCCGCAGTCTCGCTCTGCCCGGCCATGTCTTCCGGGTCGACGCACTCGACGGAAATCCCGTGCCGGCGCAAGCCACAACGCCCGTTCTTTGGCTTGGCCCCGCCGAACGGGTTTCCGCGATTGTCGAGATGAACCATCCCGGTGTGTGGGTCATGGGCGATCTCTCCGACGACGATCGCACCCATGGGATGGGGATCGTGATCGAATACGCCGGACATAGCGGCAAGCCGCAGTGGGCAAAGCCGAAACCAATCCGCTGGGATTATACGCAATTCGGCAAGGCAAATGTTGTTCCTTCTTCACCCGATGAAACGATTGAAATGAGCTTCGTCAAGCACAACTCGGCCGAGCATGGCTTCAACCAATGGACTGTCAACGGCCAGGCATTCTCGATGGAACAGCTGAAGCCGATGTTCACAATCCGGGAAGGCTGCCGCTACCGGCTCAAATTCCGTAACGGTAGCGATGACGTTCACCCGCTGCATCTTCATCGGCACAGTTTCGAGCTCACAAAGGTCGGCGGCAAGCCGACGGCGGGCGTGATGAAGGATGTCGTGATGCTTGGCGGATTCCAGGAGCTCGAAGTGGATTTCGTTGCCGATAACCCGGGGATGACGCTGTTCCATTGCCATCAGCAGCTGCACATGGATTTTGGCTTCATGGCGCGTTTCAATTATGCGTAGTGGCGGAAGGAATACGTCGGTGTCGGCGGCGCCGACCGCGAGGCAGAAGAAGGGTCGCTGGGCGAGTTCGCCGCTTGAGGTCTTGCTCGTCTTCGGCAAGCTCGGGGTCACGAGCTTCGGCGGGCCAAATGCGCATCTTGGCTACTTTCGCACCGAACTCGTAGAGCGCCGCAAGTGGCTCGACGAAGCGGCCTACACCGATATTATCGCGCTCTGCCAATTCCTTCCTGGCCCGGCAAGCAGTCAGGTCGGTATTATTCTCGGCATGGTGCGCGCCGGTTTGCCGGGTGGCTTTGCCGCGTGGCTCGGCTTCACAATTCCTTCGGCGTTCGCTCTCATCGCCTTCGCTTATGGCGTGGGTAGGCTCGGAGACCTATCGCGTGTTGCATGGCTGCACGGCCTCAAGATCGTCGCCGTCGCGGTCGTTGCGCAGGCGGTTTTGCGCATGGCGCAAAGCCTCTGCCCTGATCGGGAAAGGGTGACTCTCGCCGTCGCCGCAACCCTGCTCACCTTGGCGATTCCTTCGGCAGCCGGTCAAGTCGGAGCCATTGTGGCGGGTGGCGTCATAGGTTGGCGTTTTCTACCCAGCATGAACAACGCAAAAGCCGCGCCGCTCGCGATTCCTGTTGGTCGCAGGATGGCGATTGCTTCCATCACATTGTTTGCCACCTTGCTTTTCGGGTTGCCGTTGCTCGCATCGGCAACGTCCGATCCAACAATCGACGTTTTTAGCAGCTTCTATCGCTCCGGCTCGCTCGTTTTCGGCGGCGGGCATGTCGTGCTGCCTTTGTTGCAACAAGCCATCGTGCCGCGCAGCTGGATCAGCAATGATGAGTTCCTTGCCGGCTACGGCGCCGCGCAGGCCGTTCCCGGCCCGCTCTTCACTTTCGCCGCCTATCTGGGGACGGCGATGAAGTCCGCGCCGAATGGTTGGATTGGGGGTCTTATCTGCCTTGCGGCAATTTATCTGCCGTCGTTTCTCCTTCTGCTCGGCGCGCTGCCGTTTTGGGACGCCCTACGCCATCGCACGGCAGTGCAATCGGCGCTCAAAGGCGTCAATGCGACAGTTGTCGGCATTCTTCTCGGGGCGCTTTATACCCCAGTGTGGACGAGCGCGATTTTCTCCCCGGCAGATTTCGGGCTGGGAGTTCTCGCGTTCTTGCTTCTCGTCTTTTGGCAAACGCCGCCTTGGCTGGTGGTCATCCTCGGCGCACTCGGCGCCACTGCGCTCGCGGGGCTCGCATGAGGCTCATTACGGAAACCTCGACGTAACGTCCTCTTCTGGCGCATCACGTCAATTACTGCGCCGCGGCAATTCAGCCGCTTTCGGAGCGAAGCGGACATTGACTGAGCCGCGCCTACGGCATGCGATTTATGAGTACACGCCCT
>JBPYDY010000040.1:0-5058 GCA_051986155.1 Methylocella sp. | reverse complement strand
CAAAACCGTTTTTCTCTGGAACATATCTGTGGCCAAGTCTATGGGCCTGCGCTCGTTCTACTTTGCTCTTAGCGGCATGCGTTTCGATTGTTTCACTTGTGCTTACGCCGGCCCCTGCCGCTGCTTTCTGGCGCGGCTTTGGCATGCGGCCACTGGGGATGATGTCCCGGGTTACCTGCCCCCCGGGCAGCAATGAACCTGTAACCGCTCAGAGCCCGCCGCCACCACCTCCCATGGCTGGCAGCAATGGGTCACCGCCGCGGCAGCCCCCGAATGCACCCCCACTGTCGCCGGGCGGGGCGCCGCCAGCACCGCGGTGCCGCCGCTGCCGAAAACCGGCGTTCCCCCGAAAAAAGAGCACCGCTACGTTCCCGACGAGGTGTTGTTCGAATTGCGGCCAGGTTACTTGCCACAGGCTGCCGATGCGATCGCAAAGAGAAAGCGTCTGCAGCGGCTCGCCGTGCTAAACCTCGAGCTTATCGGGTCGACGCTATATCGCTACCGGATCAAGGATAAGCGTTCCGTCCGCGCGGTCGTCGCCACGCTTGAAGCCGACCCAAGCATCGGTTTCGCTCAGCCAAACTACCTCTACCGGCTTCAACAAGATGCACAAACGCCTGTCTTGACTCCGGAGCAATATGTTCACACGTGCAGAAAGGGTTGATTATTACTGCCCAAAATCAATAGACGCGCAGGTGCCCATTGGCGATGAACATCCCGATGTTTCCCTGGCGGCGCCGACCGCGAGCATACGTCCGCAGAGCGGTCTTCAAAGCGTGATCGGTCTCTTAAAGCAGAAATATCCGAACCAAATCCAAGTCACGGTACAATTTAAAAGCTTCGCAACCATCGAGATCGCATGGAGGGAGCCTATCTGCATGCTGCATAACTGTGTAATGCACGTCCTCAGCTTCACACCGTCACCCCAAAGCCGCCACATGCCGCTCGGCGCCGAGTCCTTTCGAGGAAAACTCTACTTCTTAATCATCGACAAGCTAGCGGTTGGTGCCATAATCGCCCTCGCGTTCGTGGCGTAACGTCGGTGCCAGTCTCACGGGGTTGCAGATGGCACCCTGTAGATGAGCGATGTCGTTGCCATCGGATATTGGTGGAAATTCGTCATGTGTGTGCTGCCACAACTCCCAAAAGCAATATCCATTTGGAGATTGATCGCGGGCGAGCTGGTGGTAAACGCCGGGCAATAGGCGATAGCAGACGTGAATCCAATGACCTTCACCTTCAACGTGTCGGAGAAATCTTGCAGGAGCGTAGCATCACTGCCAGTGTGGCAGGCAAAAAAGATCACTATGCCGGCGTCGCGCGCGAAGCGGTCCTTCAGAGAGGAAAGGTCGTACTGGTTAGGGTTACTGTTGGGGCCAAACTTTCCGCCATTTCTCAGGAACAGCAAGGAGGACGAGTCGAGAGCGATCAGAGACTGGCCCGCACTGTTGATGTACAACTCAACATCGGGAGACGCCACCGCAGTTGAGTTGATAAAGCCTCCGAACGCAATCAAACCGCGGTCGGCATGGCGGAAAGCTCCACAGAGGCGCATGATGACGGACGAGCAGCCGTAATCGCTGTTCCGAGAAGGGGATTTCATGGTTATATCGCATTATTTTATCATTGGCGGAGTACAATTGCTCGGGTCTTCCAAGCTCATTTAGGCGGTTCAAAATTCTGCACGGTTCCGTTACACTTGAACGGACGGGCAAAAGCGGCGGAAGGTTTGGCATGACGGAGGGGACAAGGCGCGCGGCGATCATCGGCGTCGTTACCGCTTCAGACCGCGCCAGCATCGGGATTTATGAAGATCGAAGCGGGCCCGCCATTACTGCTTACTTGAGCAAAATACTCACAACCCCCTTCATAATCATGCGCAGGATTATTCCCGACGGATTCGAATCCGTGCGCGACACGCTAATCGAGCTTGCCGATCAGAATCATTGCGATTTGATCCTCACCACGGGCGGAACCGGCCCTTCGGCGCGCGATCTCACACCGGAAGCAACCGAGGCGGCGGCGCCGCGCGTCTTACCCGGATTTGGCGAGCTCATGCGGCAAGAAAGCCTGAAGCAAGTTCCAACCGCGATCCTGTCGCGCCAGATCGCCGCGCACCGGGGCGCTTGTCTCATCATAAATTTACCCGGAAAGCCCGCCTCGATCGAAACCTGCCTTAATGCGGTCTTTCCGGCGGTGCCTTATTGTCTTGATCTGATCGGCGCCGCCTATATCGAGACGGATGTCACGGTCCTCAAATCTTTCCGGCCAAAGCAAGCCTAAATGGACACCGGTACATCGACCACGGCCAGTGCAGATTTCGACGCTGCGGAGCGCATCGCCGGGCTCGCATCCGCTTACGCGCCGCTGCCCGGCATACCGGATGAATTTTTGGCCGCGGGCGGGCGCCCGAGAGCCCATTGGATGCGGTTTCTCTCCGCATTGATGGAGCTCAGCGAAGAGGATATCAACCGCCGCTTTGCCACCGCCGACCGCCACATGCGCGATATCGGCGTATCCTACCGCGCCTATGGCGACACGAGCGAGCGCGCTTGGCCGCTTTCGCATGTGCCGCTGCTCATCGAGGCCGAGGAGTGGCGCGAAATCGCCGCCGGAATTGAAGAGCGGGCGCAGCTCCTCGAGCTGGTCCTCGCCGACATTTACGGCGCGGGCCGGCTGATTGGTGCGGGCGATCTGCCTGCCGCGGCCATCACCGGTCCGGAATTCCTGCGCCCCATGCATGGCTTAACGCCGCCAGGCGGCAAGTTTCTGCACCTTTACGCGGCCGATATCGGCCGCGGTCCCGACGGCCACTGGTGGGTTCTCGGCGACCGCGCTCAGGCAGCTTCGGGGGCAGGCTACGCGCTTGTCAACAGGCTGGTACTGGCGCGCGCTTTCCCTGACATCTACCGCGACATGAATGTCGAGCGGCTTGCGCCTTTCTTCGAAGCCTTCCGCCTTGGCCTTGCCTCGATGGCCGAGCGGCCTGACCCGCGCATCTGTCTTCTGACGCCAGGCCCTTTTAATGAAACCTATTTCGAGCAGGCTTATCTCGCCCGCTACCTCGGCTTCCTCCTGGTTGAAGGCGGCGATTTGACGATGCGCGACGACAAGGTGCATGTGCGCACCATCGCCGGGCTCAAACGCGCCGATGTCATCTGGCGGCGCATCGACAGCGATTTTGCCGATCCGCTCGAACTCAACCCCCATTCACGGCTCGGCGTTCCGGGCCTCGTCGACGCGATACGCGAGGGCGGCGTCGTTATTGCCAATGCGCTTGGATCGGGCGTGCTCGAAGCCCCCGCGATGATGAGCTTCGTGCCAAAACTCTGCGAGAGATTGCTCGGCAAGGAGCTGCGCCTGCCCAATATCGCCACCTGGTGGTGTGGTCAGAACGAGGCCCGCAAGGCGGTGCTCGAGAAAATGAGCGAACTTGCGATCGCGGGGGCATTCGGCGGGCCGGTACCGGGCTTTGGCTCCAACCAGCCGCTGATCGGCGCCGCCTTCACCACGGAAGAAAGGGAGCGGCTTAAAGCAGCTATTGCCGAGCGCGGCGTGGATTTTGCCGGCCAAGAGGTCGTAAATCTCTCGACGACTCCGGTATGGCATCTTGGCAGGCTTCTGCCGCGGCCATTCGTTTTGAGAGTCTATGCAGCACGCACGCCAAAGGGGTGGATGGTTATGCCCGGCGGCTTCTGCCGCATCTCAGGGCGCGCCGACGCCCGTGCCGTGACGATGGGTGAAGGCGTGCAATCGGCCGATGTCTGGGTGCTTGCCGACAAGCCCGTCGCAATGGTGACCCTGCTGCCGACCGACGAGACGGTTCGCATTCGCCGCATCATGGGCACCCTGCCGAGCCGGGCCGCCGATAATCTCTTTTGGCTCGGGCGCTATCTCGAACGTTCGGAAGCGACTTTGCGAATCATTCGCTGCCTTGCCAGCCGCGCCGTCGAAACCGACGCCCCGGCGATTAAACCGCGATCTGCGGTGGCGAAACTCATGAGCCTGCTGATTGCCTGGAACGCCGCGCCGGTCTTGCCTCTTTCGGGCACGATGACACTTGCTGCGATCGCATTGCACAGCGAAGAGGAATATGGCTCGGCGCATTCTCTCGTTCGCGACGCGCGCCGTGCCGCTTCGTTCATAAGGGAACGGCTCTCGACAGACACATGGCGGCTCATCGGCGACCTCAACCAAAATCTCGCGGCGGACTGGCGCGCTCCGCTCGCCGAGCCAGAGGCTTTTGAGCGTGCCGACACGGCTTTGCGGACAATTGCAGCAATTTCCGGCTTGGCTCAGGAGAATATGAATCGCGGCGCCGGATGGCGCCTGTTCGATTCTGGGCGGCGCATCGAACGCAGTATCGTCACCTGCCGCTTTGCGCGCCACTTCGCCAGCGCCGGCGCGCCACAAGATGATCTCGATGTCTTGCTCGATCTGGTGGATTCACAAATTACGTTCCGGTCCCGGTATTTGATGGGTCTCGCCCTCAACCCGGTCCGCGACATGGTCGTGCTTGATTCATTCAATCCTCGCTCGGTTGCCTTCCAAATTGAGCGGCTTGCCGAGCATCTTGAAACTCTGCCCCTGCTGAGCGACGACGGAATGCTCGAGGCGCCGCGCAGGCTAATCCTGCAACTCGCTGCCGAAGCCGCAACGGCATTGGCGCAACAGCTGGATAATGAAAGGATTCTTTCCTTCGAGCAGAGCCTTCTTGCTCTTGCCGATTCTATTGCCGCGCGCTATTTCTTGCAGGGGCCTCATGTGGCCCGGGCTGATGAATCGAGCGGGCTGGCGTGATCTACGATATCCGCCATCTAACACTGTATAAGTACGGCTCGACGGTAACATTCTCGCATTGCGCCTTGAGGCTCTTGCCGACCGACGGCCCTGGACAAACGGTGCTTTCAAGCAGATTGCGAATCACTCCTGAGCCGGCGCAAACCCTCGAGCGGCGGTGTTTTTTTGGTAACAGGTTATCTATTGTCACGGTCGAAACGGCGCATCGCGAACTTGCCGTAGAGGTTACAGTGACCGTTGAAATCGACCGGAACGGCC
>JBPYDY010000039.1:0-2280 GCA_051986155.1 Methylocella sp. | reverse complement strand
CGTCCACAATTGAGGCCGCTTGGAACGGGGCGCAGAGCGCCGACCAGGAGCTTCAGGGCAGCGCGCATATGCGGGCTCTCGTCCAGGCCGGCCGCGAGCTGTGCGGGCATACCTCGCTCGATGAATTGTTCAACGTGATCATGAATCTCTCGATCGACGCCGTCGGAGCGTCGCGAGGCGTGTTGATCACCCTCGAAGAGGGAGAGTTTCAGGTGCGTGCCGCCAAGGGCGCTGGCTTCCGCATCAGCTCACATGTCTGCGACCAGGTCGTAAACCATCGGCGCTCCCTCCTCGTTCGTGATGCGCTTACAGACGAGGCTCTGGCCGCGCGGATGAGCATCGTGCGGGAAAACATCCGCGGAATTTTGGCCGTGCCGCTGCAGACCGAAAAGAATGTCCTTGGCCTCGTTTATCTCGATTCTCCTCTTGTCGTCAAGGAGTTCACAAAGGACGATCTGAATGTCCTGACGGTTCTCGCCAACATCGCCGCTATTCGCATCGAACAGGCGAGACTCGCCGAAATTGAACAGGCCGAAAAATTACGCGCCAGGGAACTCGAACACGCGGCCAGGATCCAACGGTCAATTTTGCCCGCCGTTTTCCCGCCCTTTCCGCAGCGCAAGGACTTTGAGTTGCACGCGGCTATGGTCCCGGCCAGGGAAGTGGGCGGCGACCTCTTCGATTATTTCCTTTTGGACGAAGACCACCTCGGCTTCGTAGTTGGCGACGTGAGTGGAAAGGGCGTTCCAGCCGCGCTATTTATGGCCGTGGCGCGGACGCTGCTGCGCGCAACCGCTGAGCACCAAAATGGCCCCGGGGAATGTTTTCGCTACATGAATCGCGCGCTTCTTGAAGGGAACGATTCCGGAATGTTCGTGACTCTTTTCTACGGCGTCCTGAACACCCGCAGCGGCCACCTGGAATTCGCCAATGCCGGGCATAATCCGCCATACATCTTTTCGGCCGGCGGTAAGGTAAGGAAACTGATCGAGAGGAGCGGACCAGTGCTGGGAATCATTCCGGGCGCCAAGTACAACGCGATTTCCACCCGCATCATGCCCGGTGAAGGCATCCTGCTATACACCGACGGAGTCACCGAGGCCGTCGATAAGAGCGATGTCTTCTTTGAAGAGCCCAGGTTGGAAAGCTACTTGGCCGAGCATGCCTCGGAGCAAGCTCAGAGCCTGGTTCACGGCTTGCATGCGGAGGTGAAAGATTTTGCCAAGGGTGTGCCGCAGGCAGACGATATAACGATACTGGCGCTCCGGTATATGGGACCTGCCCAGTAATTGACGAAAATCGGCGCCGCTTACTTGCCCGCCGCCTCCTTGGCTTCGAGCGAACGGAGACGATTGCGGGCGTCCACGGCTAACGCGTCATTGGCAGCCTTGTCGCGAATCGCGAGGTAATTGCGGTAGGCATCCGCCGCGCCTGGACTCTGTAAGCCTTCGCGCGCCCGGCCAAGATAGTAATAGACCGGCGCAAAATAACGCCAGCTAGGCTCATCGTCCAGGAACACCGCCGTTGCCTCGCCTCTGCGCTTTACGCACAAGTCGAGTTCCGTGTCCGCCTCGGTATAAGCGCTTGCGTCCAGATAAGCTCGACCCAAGCCGAAGCGGCCGAGCCATGTATCGGCGATCTTCTGGGAGTCCTGGAACAGCTGGACCGCGTCACGATAATCCTTGCGCTTCATTTGCGCCTCCGCTTCGATGAGCTTGGCGTAAGCGCCCGGATCGGGCTCGAGCCTCTGGTTCAACCTTTGGCCCAGTTCCAGCGCCTTGTCCGTCTTCCCGGCCTCCAGAAAAATCATGGCCGCCGGGTAGAGCAGGCTTTCGTCGGCGCTCCCGATCGACGCGCGCGCGGCGGCGGCGACAGCCTTGGCGGTTTGACCCTTCATCAGCCATGCCTGGCCTTGCATCAACCATTTTGCCGCCGCGCGCGAGTTGTCCTTGGCGGCGAGATCTCCGCGCTCACCCGCTTCGAGCGTAGATAGCGCCTCGTCGGGTCGCCCGCGGTACAGCGTGATATCCGCCAGCCCCACTGCGGATGCCGAGGCGCCCCACGCGCTCAGCGAGGCCAGCTTGCGGTAGGTCTCTGCCGCTGCGGCCTCGTTCCCCTTGGCAAGTTGTGAGATGCCCAGGCAGATGTACGCTTTCTCGAAAGCAGGATTCAGCTTCCACAGCCGCTCGGATTCGCGAATGGCCGTTTCAAAATCCCCGGCGTACATGGCAAACAGGCCGACATTATTAATCTGCAGTAGATTGTCCGGGTAGATTGCGA
>JBPYDY010000038.1:0-5584 GCA_051986155.1 Methylocella sp. | reverse complement strand
TCGCACCTCGGGCCTATTGACGTTCCGCAACGCCTCCAGCACCGGCGGCTACATCCTCTACTACCGGTGTGGCGCCAACTGAAGGGGCAGAACCGTGATGCCGGCCGGTGCCGCTCGGCTGCGGCTTGCCGGATACCGGGGTCGTTTGCGGGATTAGAGCTGGGGGCCGCACCAGCGCTCATTCCGCCGTGCTGTTTTCGCCCCCAAACCGGCGCTCGATATAGTTTTCTACGATCTTCTTGAATTCGGCGGCGATGCCCTCGCCGCGCAGCGTCATCGCCTTTTGCCCGTCGATGAATACGGGCGCGGCGGGCGTCTCGCCGGTGCCGGGGAGCGAAATGCCGATGTCGGCGTGCTTCGATTCACCTGGCCCGTTCACGATACAGCCCATGACCGCAACATTGAGCGCCTCGACGCCGGGGTAGCGCGCCCGCCACAGCGGCATGGAATCTCGAATATGAGTTTGGATGTCCTGGGCGAGCTCCTGAAACACGGTCGAAGTGGTGCGCCCGCATCCTGGGCAGGCGGCAACGAGCGGCACAAAGGTGCGAAAGCCCATGGTCTGCAACAGCTCCTGCGCGACCGTCACCTCGAGCGTGCGGTCGCCGCCGGGCTCGGGGGTGACCGAAACCCTGATGGTGTCGCCAATCCCTTCCTGCAGCAAAATGCCCATGGCCGCAGATGAGGCGACAATCCCTTTCGAGCCCATGCCCGCTTCGGTCAGGCCAAGATGCAGCGCGTAATCGGTGCGAGAGGCAAGCATGCGATAGACGGCAATCAAATGCTGGACATCCGAAACTTTGGCAGAGAGGACAATTCTATTCCGCGCGAGCCCGATTTCTTCCGCCCGCGCGGCCGAGGACAGAGCCGATTGCACCATGGCTTCGCGCATGACGGCGCCGGCCGAGAGCGGCGAAGTTTTGCGGGCATTCTCGTCCATGAGTGTGGTCAGCAGCTCTTGGTCGAGCGAACCCCAATTGGCGCCGATCCTGATCGATTTGCCCAATTTGAGCGCGGTTTCGATGATCTGGCCGAACTGTTTGTCTTTCTTGTTTTTGAAGCCGACATTGCCGGGGTTCACCCGATATTTGTCGAGTGCTTCGGCGCAGGCCGGATGTTCCGCAAGGAGCTTATGGCCGATGTAATGAAAGTCGCCGATGAGCGGCACCGCGCAACCCATTTTGCCGAGAAGGTCGCGGATATGGGGCACGGCCGCCGCCGCTTCGGGCCGGTCGACGGTTAGGCGCACGAGCTCCGATCCCGTGCGCGCCAGCGCCGCGATCTGGGCGGCTGTCGCCTCTATATCGGCGGTGTCGGTGTTGGTCATCGACTGCACCATGATGGGCGTGCCTCCGCCGATGGTCACCGCCGCCTTACCGGAGCCGATCCGCACAGCGACCGAGCGGCGGCGCGGACCTGGTCCAGAATCCGTCAAATCTGGCGAGACGCCAAGGTCAGCCGTCGCTGTCATGGGGGTCCTTCTGCTAGCGAATGGGCAAGCTGCCGTGACCGCTGCCGCACTTATGACTAAAGATATTGGGTTTGGTGAGCAAAAAAGCATCTTCCGTCAAGACGGGCTGAAGGCCAGCGAGAGCAAGTTTTACGATTGCCCTACTTAAGGCCATGTCTTGCGCCTGGGGAGGCCTTCGTTTATGCCGCTGCCTTCGCCGCATCCAAGCCTTGGACCGCCATTTGTCCGTTGCAGAAAAGCCTGTTGCCATTATCATGGGCAGCGAATCGGATTGGGAGACGATGCGGCATGCTGCCGCCCTTCTGGAGGATCTCAAGATTGGCTATGCAGCGAAGATTGTTTCGGCGCACCGCACTCCTGAGCGGCTTGCCGCATTCGCGAAAGGCGCCAAAGCGGCGGGCTTCAAGATCATCATCGCCGGCGCTGGGGGAGCGGCTCATCTGCCTGGCATGACCGCCGCACAAACCGGACTTCCGGTGCTGGGGGTGCCGGTAGAAAAAACGCCGCTCGGCGGGCAGGATTCGTTATTGTCGATCGTCCAGATGCCGGCGGGAGTCCCGGTCGGCACGCTGGCGATCGGCAAGCCCGGGGCAATGAACGCCGCGCTTTTGGCTGCCGCAATCCTTGCCCTGGCCGATCCGGCAATCGAAGCGCGACTCTGCGCTTGGCGGGCCGCGCAAACCGCAGCTGTGGCGGAGCAGCCTTCGCTGGAGAACTGAGCCTTGTCCATAGACCTCCTTCCCGGCGCGACCATGGGCATTTTGGGCGGCGGTCAGCTCGGACGCATGCTCGCGCTATCGGCGGCAAGGCTTGGGCTCAAGACGCATATTTACGCGCCCGATCCCGAAAGTCCGGCCTTTGACGTCGCCAGCGCGCGGACGATAGCTCCGTATGAGGATGAGCTGACACTGACCGAGTTTGCGAACGCTGTCGATCTCGTGACTTACGAATTCGAGAACGTTCCCCTCCGGAGCGTGGAATTTCTTGCCCAGTCCTGCCTCGTGCGGCCGGGGGTCCAGGCGCTCGGCGTTTGCCAGGACCGCTTGGCGGAGAAGGAGTTTTTGGCGGCGGCGGGCGTGAAGGTTGCCCCCTATATGCGGGTCGATGACGCCGGCGCGCTTGCTCGCGCCGTTGCCCAGATCGGCCGGCCAGCGATCCTCAAGACGCGCCGTTTCGGCTATGACGGCAAAGGGCAGGTTCTGGTTCGCGAGGGAGCCGATCTTGCCGTGACCTTCCGCACGCTCGGTGCGGTGCCTGCAGTTCTCGAAGCCGTTGTCCCTTTTTCCAAGGAGATCTCGGTCGTCGCGGCGCGCGGCAAGGACGGCGAATTTGCGGCCTATGACGTCGGCGAGAATAGGCATGAAAACCATATCCTCAAATCGACCCGCGTGCCGGCACGCCTGCCCCCTGAAATTGCCGCTGAAGCGGTTCGGCTTGCGCGAGTGGTCGCGGACGCCCTAAGCTACTGCGGTGTGTTGACCATCGAGATGTTCGTGATGGACAGCGATGGCAGCGCCCATATCGAGCTTTGCGTCAATGAAATTGCGCCCCGCGTTCATAACTCCGGCCACTGGACTCTTGACGGCGCGATCACCTCCCAATTTGAACAGCATATCAGGGCCATCGCCGGTTGGCCGCTCGGGGCCACGGACCGCTGCTCCACCGCCCCAGGTGCGCATATTGAGATGGAAAATCTGATCGGCGAAGATGTTCTTGGCTGGGCAAAGATTCTCGCCGAGCCCGCCGCAAAGCTGCATCTTTATGGCAAGGCGGAGGCGCGATCCAGCCGCAAGATGGGCCACGTCACAAGGATTGTGCACGAGCCCCTCGGCCACAACGCTTGAAATGCGGCACTGCGTGCGGCCCGCGGCCCGGCCGCGCCGCGAATTCCGCTGCTGGCCGCGCGCTTTGTCTTCTCCTTCCTCTCAGACGCATTTCTTGCCTTAGAATTTAGCCGCGATGCCAATGGTCTCAATGCTAAACACGCTGGCGAGCCTAACGGAGCTCCGCCCGAAGTTGCGCGGCGACGTCAGATCAGGCCGAATGTCGAGTGACGACGATGGAGCGTAATGGCCGCGCCACGGGGCCGGAATCGCCGGGCCCCCCAATGTTGCAGCGGAGGGGGTTGATACTGATCCTTTCCTCTCCTTCCGGGGCAGGCAAGACAACCCTAACTCAGATGCTGCTCCAGACCAAGGAGCTTGATTTAACATTATCAATCTCCGTGACCACCCGAAGGCGGCGTTCAAGCGAAGTCGACGGGATCCATTATACGTTCATCACTAAGGACAAGTTCGAACAGCTGCGCGACAGCGGCGAATTGCTCGAATGGGCCGAGGTGCATGGTAATTTTTATGGCACGCCATGGAAACCGGTGGAGGCGGTCCTGCGGCAAGGGCGCGATATGATCTTCGACATCGATTACCAGGGCACGAGGCAGGTCAAGGAAAAATGCGCTGGCGATGCCGTCACGATCTTTATCTTGCCCCCATCGATGAAGGATTTGCGCGCTAGGCTCGAACGCCGCGCCGAGGACAAGGGGGAGATCATCGAAACCAGGTTAAAGGCCGCCCGCAACGAAATCCGCCGCTGGGTAGAGTATGATTATGTGCTCATCAACGATGATTTACAGCGAGCGTTCCGCGAGCTTTGCGCAATCCATTTGGCAGAGCGCCGCCGTACAGGACGCGGCCGCGAGGGGATCGAAGGTTTTGTCGAAAGTCTGCTCGTTGCAACATAATCCGGCGGGCGTAAATACCCGGATCCTGATCATTTTGCTTGCGCAAAGGCCTGCCGAGATGAAGAGTCTTTAAGTTCGAATCAGCCTCGGCCGCGAGGAGCTCATGCCCGCAATACCAGGAAAAGCCTGCGCCGAATGCAATTTATGCTGCAAAGTTCTTGACATTATCGAACTATCCAAGCCGGCTGGAAGGCTTTGCGGCGATTGCGTCCGCTCGGCTTCCGGCAGTTGCCGTATCTACGCAACGAGGCCCAAGGTTTGCCGCGACTATGAATGTCTGTGGAAGGGCGACCGGGCGATGAGCTCGCAATTGCGCCCCGACCGGGTCGGCACGCTTTTGATGGAAGACCCTGATTCCGATGAGTATCGCGCCGTCTGCGATCCCGAAAAGCCTTTCGCCTGGCTAACCCCGCTTGTTTTCAAACATCTCGTCGCGATGGCGAAGAGCGGGCGGACTGTCGTCGCCAAAGCGGGCCTAAAGGCCTGGCGTGTTCATGCCAATGGACAGTGGGGTCCTTGTGTTTGACTTTTGGCTTGCAGGACTGCTCTGCGGGCGGAAAATTCTGCTTCCTCGGCTGGCTCACAGCGGCCTCATAGGTCGCGAAGCTCCCGAATCGGGAGCTGCTCCCTGAGGCTCTGCGCCAGCAGGACATCGTGCAGCCGGCGGAACAGATGTTCGGCCGCACGGCGGGCTTTCGCCGCTTGCACCGCTGCAGACGACCCGATATATCCCGTCGGCGCCGTCGTCTACGGGCGTGCCGTCAGGGGGGACCCGCGGCCCCGGTGCAAGGACGGCCCGTTCCAACCCTTTGGTTTCAGGTCCTTTATTTGCAGAGGAACCGTTGAAAGGGCGCGTAGCTCAGCGGGAGAGCACTACGTTGACATCGTAGGGGTCACAGGTTCAATCCCTGTCGCGCCCACCATAAAATCAATCACTTAGCAGCAACCGTAACGCTTTGGCTAAAATTAAGCGCTTTTGTAAGCAGGAATCGGCCGGGGTGAGCCCTGCGAAGCCTCCAATCGACATAACCAGCGGGTGCGCGACGGCCTTCTGAAAATTATCGACGGGCTCGGGTGGGGGTTAATACTCACTATGAGCATAAGCTATTGAAATCGCTCATAACTGGGCTGTTCTCGCGCGTAACGCGAGACTGATCGCCCTGCCCCGCAGTCGCCATACCCAGCGGCCATCAATCACCGCGTCGCTCGCCAGATGCGAGAGCGAGAGCCCAAGCAAGGCTACGCGCAACAAAGGAGGATTCCAGCCGTGCGGCGCTGCCTGCGAGTGGAGAGGAAAAAGCGTTTGAAATTTCACTCCGCGGCCGCCTCACGGCCTTTCCTCTCACCTGGAGAGCTAAGGGGGAAGGGTGAGG
>JBPYDY010000037.1:0-3624 GCA_051986155.1 Methylocella sp. | reverse complement strand
AAGGGCGAGGACTGGACGGCGGGCTGCGGCCGCCCGGCCTCGCATCCGAACGCCCGTTTCACGGCGCCAGCGAGCCAATGTCCGTCGATCGACCCGGATTGGGAAAAACCGGAAGGCGTGCCGATCTTGGCCTTCGTTTTCGGCGGCCGCATGAGCAAGGATCTGCCGCTCGTGTTCCAGGCCTTCAACTGGTGCCACGGCGTCTATATGGCGATAACCATGGGTTCCGAAGCAACGGCCGCCGCGATCGGCCAGGCGGCGATGCGTCGCGACCCAATGGCGATGCTGCCGTTTTGCGGCTACAACATGGCCGATTACTTCGGCCATTGGCTCAATGTGGGGCGCCGCCTCGCCGATCCGCCGCGGATTTTTCGGGTCAACTGGTTCCGCAAGGACGAGAATGGCAAGTTCATCTGGCCCGGCTTCGGCGATAACATGCGGGTGCTCAAATGGATCGTCGACCGCGTGCACGGTTGCGGCTACGCCGTCGAGAGTCCGATCGGCTGGATGCCGCGGCGCGAGGACATCGAATGGAAGGGCCTCGATTTCCCGGCAGACAAGTTCTACGAGCTGATGGCGGTCGGGCGGGATGCCGGCGCCGCCGAGGCGCACGCGCACGAGGAGCAGTTCGACCGATTCTTCGATCGGCTGCCCAAGGAATTCATCTTCGAGCGTGAGCTTCTGCGCTCGCGGCTGTGGCGTTCGCCCGAGCGCTGGGAACTCGCGCACAAGGATACCGTCCGGCCGGCCGCGTGAACCAAGGCCGGGCTCTGGCGCAACATGTGCCCGTTTCTTAAGTTAAAACATTGTCTCACCAGGCTCGTCCATCCCTCGGGAAAGATTCCGACGAGGCCCCAGTTTGAAATCCGGCGCGTGCCGTGCCAGGACCATCGCGAGCTGATATTGAGCCGGACACGTCGGCTTTGTGGGGCCGGTCCTCATGCGCGTGCGGCGGGCGTGGCGGAATTGGTAGACGCGCCGGATTTAGGTTCCGGTGGTGAAAATCGTGGGGGTTCGAGTCCCTCCGCCCGCACCAGTTTCGGCCGTTGCGCCTGCTTTTGAATAGTCGCCAACCGACCGCCTAGAAAATTGCCCTAGAGGCTCATTGAAATGATCCCTAAAGGCTCGTTGAAATGGAAGTGACGCAAACTCAAGCCCAAGGCCTCAGGCGGGAATTCAAAGTCGTGTTGCCGGCCGCCGAAGTTGCGCAGCGGATCGACGGTCAGCTGGCTGAGCTTAAGGCAAAGGCGCAAATTCGGGGGTTCCGCCCAGGCAAAGTCCCGATCTCGCACCTCAAGCGCCTTTATGGCCGCTCCATCATGGCCGACGCCGTGCAGGAGGCCGTCAACGAGGCCAATCAGAAGATTGTCGAAGAAAACGAACTCCGGCTCGCCGGCAGTCCAAAGATCGTGTTCCAGAATAATGACAAAGACTTGGAGAAGATGTTTGAAGCGCGATCTGATTTCGTGTTTACGGTCACGCTCGAGGTTCTTCCGAAGATCGAAGCGCCTGACCTCGACGACATCGAAATCGAACGGTGCGTTGCCGAGGTGTCCTCTGGCGATGTCGATCAGGTGTTGGCGAGGCTCGCCGAGACCAACCGGAGTTACGCCCCAAGAGAGAGGGACGTCGCCGCCGAGGTGGGCGACAAGGCGACGGTGAATTTTACCGGCACGATCGACGGTGAAACGTTTGACGGCGGCTCGGGGCAAGATGTCGATGTCGTGCTTGGGTCCGGCAGCTCTCTTCCCGGCTTCGAGGCGCAAATCGCGGGTATGAAGGCGGGCGAGCTCCGGACGATCGCCGTGACCTTTCCGACCGACTACAGCGTGGCCAAGCTCGCCGGCAAAGCGGCGGTGTTCGACGTCACGCTCAACGCTCTCGCCGCGCCGGGTCAAATCGCAGTCGGGGACGAGCTCGCGGCGGGCCTTGGTTTCGAGGATCTAGCTAAGCTCAAGGAGCGGATTCGCGCCAATATCGCACGGGAGTATCTCGGTGCCTCGCGCGCCAGATGGAAACGCGATCTCCTCGACGCACTCGACAAGAAATTCTTATTCGACGTGCCCGAAAGCATGGTGGCGCAAGAATTTGAAGCGGTATGGCAACAAGTTTCGGCCGAGCGAAGCGAAATTGGCCGCAGCTACGAGGAAGATCAGACAACCGAGGAGAAGGAGCGCGACGACTGCCACAAGATCGCCGAGCGGCGTGTCCGGCTTGGCCTCCTTTTGGCGCAAATCGGGGAAAGCGCAAACATTAAGGTCACAGACGAGGAGGTCGCGCAGGCTGTAGCGCAGCGGGTGCGCGCCTTTCCCGGCGACGCCAAGGTCGCGTGGGACTTTTACCGCAAGAATCCTCGGGCCTTGGCCGAGGTAAGGGCTCCCCTTTTCGAAGAAAAGGTTGTCGACTACATAATTTCGAAGGTGAGGCTGACAGACAAGACCGTTTCGAAGGAAGAACTCTTGAGCCTGCACGCTAGCGAAGACAAAGAGACGAACGAGGGGGGCCGCTCGAAGCCGTAAAGGGCTAAAGCGCTTCCATCCAAGCCCAAGGCAACTATATTTCGCAGGGCGAAGCAATGTGGTATCAATTGTAAATCACCGGAACCAAGATTTCCTCGCCGATTCGAGGAACGTTTCCATCGCAGAAGGGCGGCCATGCGCGATCGCAGTCCCGTAGAGATCTACGACAATTACCTTATTCCGCAGGTTATCGAGAACACCAGCCGCGGGGAACGGGGCTTTGACATCTACTCGCGGCTGTTGCGCGAGCGGATCATATTTCTGACCGGCCCGATCGAGGATCACGTGGCGTCAGTCATCATTGCGGAGCTCCTGTTTTTGGAGGCGGAAAACCCGAAGAAGGAAATTTCCATGTATATTAATTCGCCGGGCGGCGTGGTGTCGGCAGGCCTAGCGATCTACGACACCATGCAGTTCATCAAGCCGAAGGTGTCGACGCTTTGCGTCGGGCAGGCCGCCTCGATGGGTTCCCTTCTTCTCGCCGCGGGCGGTGCCAACGCGCGTTATGCGCTGCCGAACGCGCGGATCATGGTCCATCAGCCTTCCGGCGGCTTCCAGGGTCAAGCTTCGGATATTGTTCGCCACGCCGAAGATATTATGAAAGTCAAACACCGGTTAAACGATATATACGTTCGGCATACGGGGCGGGACTTAACAACAATCGAAAAGACCTTAGACCGGGACCATTTCATGTCGGCCGAAGAGTCAAAAGAATTTGGCATCGTGGACCATGTTATACAAAAGCGGCCCGAAGAATTACCTGTTGCCGAAAGTATGAGAGAGTAATTAACCTTATTGCTTTTGTCTTTGCCGGCATTCTCCTGGGCGGTAATTCTGTTGCCAAGGCACCGTCGGCACGGTGGCATGAATATTGCGTCCGAGTGGCTCTGCGCGCATAAGCGAAAGGTAGGAGAAATTGAAATAATTGCCGTTTAGGCTAATAGAAAAATTGCGCAGATTTGGTGGCAGTATCTTGGCATGAGCATTTCAGGCATCCTAGCCTCGTGGCGAGGATTTTTGGTCACGGTCTTGCTAAGCGTGCGTTTTGAAGGAAGCTGTCTTATTGTTAGGATGTTAACCGGACCCGGAACCCGGACCTGAGGCC
>JBPYDY010000036.1:0-6554 GCA_051986155.1 Methylocella sp. | reverse complement strand
CAAAAACAATGACTTACCAAAGCCAATCAGACCGAGCAACCCGACGCTTCCGGATTCTTCACAGACGGCTATTTATGCGCCGTGCCCGCCTGCCGATTTGCTGTTGGCAAGCCAAGCCTGCCAATCTTTGAGCGAACCGTTGAAGGCGTTGCGGTCCACCTTGCCGCGAATGCCGGCGACATGGCCATCGGACGTATGTTGCCAGAAATGCCAGCGCCGCGTGCCATATTTGAGCGACGGGTGGCATTTCACGCTGCGGACCCAAACGGGGTAGTCCGCGAACTCCCCTTGCATCACATCGCGATGAAAGTCGATCGATGTGTAAATGACCGGCTTTTTCCCATAGGCTTCTTCCATCGCGGCGAGCATGATTTTCATCTGCGCAATGGCAATATCGCGCGGGACGCGCTTTGGGCACGTCTTTGAATTCCCGTTCCATTCGACGTCGAGCACCGGCGGCAGGGCGGAGGGATCGTTTGGAACATGCGCCTTAAACCACGCCGCCTGTTCCTCCATTGGCCGGCACCAATAGGCAAAATGATAGGCGCCGCGCGGAACACCCGCGGCTTTCGCCGCGTTCCAGTTTAAGGCGAATTTTTCATCGACCCGGTCGCCGCCTTCGGTTGCCTTGATCCAAGCAAAGCGCACGCCCGCGGCGCGCACGCTATTCCAATCGATGTCGCCCTGGTATTTCGAAACATCGATGCCGCCAACCTCGTAATCGCTTGGCTGCGGCAGAAGATCGCCGCCGGTTATGCTGCCCGCGCATCCTCCGGCGAGCAGTGCAAGGCCAAGCCACCAATTCGCCGAAAGCGCGAAAAGCGTACGGAAAAAGTGCCGCATCGACAGGGGAACCAATTAAAAACATGCTCAAACTTAACGCGGAATTCGTAATATGTCGTTAAAAAGTCAAAAAAATGACCAGAGCGCAATCCTGCGGTTGATGCCGTTGGCACGCGCCGGCTGTGTCAGATGGCGTCGCAGCGCGGCGCTGTCATTCGTAGTTCATATGATTCAAAGAGTTAAAGTCAGGCACGGATTCCAGTTCCAGATAGCAAATCCCCTGTTAAACCCTGTCTTGCGGCCGCCCGGCCAAAGATCGTCCTGAAAGTTTGCCATGCTGTCACGTTTTGTCGCCTTCACCTCGCTTGGTCGAACCGCTCTTCCCAACCAATATGACGTCTTTGCATTCGCGCTGATTGTCGCAAGCTTCATTGCCATCGCCCGCGCGTCCCACGGGCTGACACTTCCGCTGGAGGCGCCCGAAGCAACGGCGGTCTCGCTCGATTATGCGCTCTTGCCCTATTACGCGTTGCGAACGGTCTTACGCATGTTCGCCGCTATGGCCGCCTCGCTGCTCTTCACGTTTACATATGCGACGCTTGCCGCCAGAAGCCGCCGCGCCGGGCTTCTCCTCATTCCATTGCTCGACGTATTGCAATCTGTGCCGATCCTCGGTTTCCTCTCTTTCACGGTGACCTTTTTCCTGGGGCTTTTTCCGGGCTCTATCCTTGGCGCCGAATGCGCCGCGATTTTCGCAATTTTCACCTCGCAGGCCTGGAACATGGCCTTCTCGTTCTACCAGTCGCTGCGCAATGTGCCGCGCGATCTGATCGAGGTTGCCCGGGTCTTCAAACTTTCGAATTGGCAACGCTTTTGGCAGCTCGAGACTCCTTTTGCGATGCCCGGCCTCATCTGGAATACGATGATGTCGATGTCGGGCGGCTGGTTTTTCGTGGTCGCTTCCGAAGCCATCTCGGTTGGCGACACAACGATCAAATTGCCGGGCGTCGGTTCTTATCTCGCTCTTGCTATCGCGGAGAAGCGAATAGATGGAGTGTTTGCGGCCATCGTCACCATGCTGGCGGTCATCATCGCCTACGACCAATTGCTGTTCCGGCCGCTTGCCGCCTTCGGAACGCGGTTTCGCGTCGAGCATTCGGCCGGTCAAATGCAGGAAAAATCGTTTTTGGCGCAAATATTTGTCAGGACCCGTTGGATGCGGGCCATGATGCGCGGCCCGCAACAGCTGTTCCAAGCGATGGCACTTTTGCGGATGGAACTGCCGTTTCGATCCGGCGCCTCGACTTTGAGCGGCGGCCCCGCCTTGACTCGGCTGATCGATCTTCTTTGGCTCGCAATCATTGCCGTCGGCACAATTTGGGCTGTTTGGCGCATCGCCGGCTACATCGGCCAAGAGCTCGGCTGGAACGAGGTTCAGGAGAGCGTGCTCTACACTCTGTTCACGATGGTCCGCGTGTTCTTGGTCGTTGTGCTTGCGAGCATCGTCTGGGTGCCTGCCGGAGTTTGGATTGGGCTAAGGCCCGCGCTCGCGGAAAAAGTCCAGCCCCTGGCGCAATTTTTGGCGGCGTTTCCGGCAAACGTTATATTTCCAGTTGCCGTTGTCCTCATCGTCAGATTTTCCCTCGATCCCGATATTTGGCTTAGCTTTTTGATCATGTTTGGGACGCAATGGTATATTCTCTTCAATGTGATTGCGGGGACCTCGGCTTTTCCAAATGACCTTAAGGAAGCCGTAGCGAGTTTTCGCATCCGCGGGCTTGACTGGTGGAAAAGCGTCATTATTCCCGGGATTTTTCCCTATTATATCACCGGCGCGCTGACCGCCTCCGGCGGATCGTGGAATGCTTCGATCGTGGCGGAATATGTGAGATGGGGCAACGACGTGGTCTCGGCACACGGCATCGGTGCCTACATCGCGAAGGCAACCGCAGACGGCGACTATCCGCGAATCGTGCTTGGCGTTGCGGTGATGTCGGTCTTCGTCGTTATGTTCAATCGCTTGCTGTGGCGCCCGCTTTACGGCCTGGCAGAGAGGCGCCTGCGGCTTGAATGAGGTGATTTCATGCAGGTCCAAAACAAGCATAGCTCGGCCGCTGGCAAGAAATCTCTGCTCGAGGTCCGGAACGTCTCCCAGCGCTACCAAACCGGTGCGGGGGAGCAAGGCCCGGCGGTTCTCAACGAAATCTCGCTGGACCTGAAGGAGGATGAGATCGTTGGCTTGTTGGGGCGCTCGGGCTGCGGCAAATCCTCACTCCTGCGCATCGTATCGGGCCTCATTTATCCCTCCGCCGGCGAGGTGCGCTATCTCGGCCACCCCGTGCATGGTCCCGTCGATGGAATGAGCATGGTCTTTCAGAGCTTCGCACTGTTTCCCTGGTTGACCGTGCTCGCCAACGTCGAACTCGGCCTCAGGGCCAAGCAAATTGCCAAGGACGAAGCGCGCAAGCGCGCGCTCAAGGCCATCGACCTCATCGGGCTCGACGGTTTCGAATCCGCCTTTCCAAAGGAGCTATCGGGCGGCATGCGCCAGCGCGTGGGCTTTGCACGGGCGCTTGTTGTCCAGCCCAACATTCTTTTGATGGACGAGCCATTCTCCGCCCTCGACGTCTTGACCGCCGAAACATTGCGCACCGACCTTCTCGATCTCTGGGTCGAGGGGCGCATGCCGATCAAAAGCATTCTCATGGTGACGCACAATATCGAGGAAGCCGTGTTGATGTGCGACCGAATCATCGTGCTTGCGGGCAATCCCGCCCGGATCGCGGCCGAGATTCCGGTCAAATTGCAGCATCCCCGCAACCGGCTCGATCCGGAGTTCCGGCAATTGGTCGACAACATCTACGCGCTGATGACAAAGCGCTCGGAAACGGCGCTGCCAAGCCGCGAGGGCGCCTTCCCAGGCCTCGGCTTGGGAATGGCGCTGCCGCGCGTTTCAACCAATACGCTTGCCGGCATGATCGAGGAAATTGCCGCCGAGCCCTATCTGGGCCGTGCCGACCTCCCGGCGCTCGCCGAGAGCCTGCAGATGGAGGTCGACGAACTCTTTCCCGTTGCCGAAACTTTGCAGCTATTGCGCTTCGCGGAACTCGAGGAGGGCGATATAAAACTGACCGCTGCCGGGCGCCGTTTCGCTGAGGCGGACGTCGATGTCCGTAAGAAGCTATTTGGCGATCACGTCCTCGCCTATTTGCCGCTCGCCGCCCGCATCAAACTGGTGCTCGACGAGCGGCCGAGCCATACGGCGCGGGCGGTGCGGTTCCTGGAGGAGCTCGAAGATTATATGTCCGATGACTATGCCGACCGGACATTAAAGAGCGTCGTGAACTGGGGCCGCTATGGTGAGCTTTTTGCCTATGATGAAACCTCCGAGACGTTTAGCTTGGAGAATCCGCAATAGCACCGCCGGCCGGTACGCTGCACCGCTTGCATTAGAACCTAGCATCGCGTACCCGCCGCTCCCTAAAGACTGCGCACGGCGCAGGGAAGGAGACCATGCAAAGTTCGGATGTCAGTATTTTCGATCTTCTGGGAATACTGGCCGTTCTTTTTCTTGTCATCGCAAACGGTTTTTTCGTTGCCGCCGAATTCTCACTCGTTGCCGTCCGCCGCAGCCGCGTCGCGGAGCTTGTCGCGGACAGGCGGATCAACGCGTCCGCCTTGCAAAGGGCAATAAACCACCTCGATTCCTATATCGCCGCAACCCAGCTTGGGGTAACGATTTGTTCCCTGGCGCTCGGCTGGATTGGCGAGTCCGCGCTGGCCGATTTGGTCGAGCCTTATCTGAGCGCCCTGCCTGGCGTGCTCGCGATCGCCAGCGCACATGCCATCGCCGTTGCCGTCGCCTTCGTCACGATCACGGTGCTGCTGGTCGTCCTCGGCGAACTCGTCCCGAAAAATCTTGCCCTCCAGCGCACCGAAGGCGTGGCCCTCTGGATGGTGCGCCCGCTCGCGTTCTTTCTGTTCCTGTTCCGTCCGGCAATCTTCGTGCTGAACGGGCTCGGCAGGCTTGTACTCAAGGCCGCGGGGTTGCAGCCGGGCGTGGCCGCAATATCGCTTCATTCGCCGGAAGAGCTGAAGCTCTTGGTCCAGGCAAGCCAGAAAGGAGGCTTCCTTCATCAGGCGCAGCATGAAGTCGTGGTCCGGGCCCTCAACATTGGCGAGCGCCCAATTGCCCACATCATGACTCCGCGGCCGGAAGTGGAGTGGATCGACGCCAACGATGGCCGCGAGGAAATGCTGAGAGCGATCCGCGACTGCAGGCACCGGCAACTCATCGCTGGCAGGGGCAGCATCGACGAGCCGCTAGGCGTAGTCTCAAAGAAAGACCTTCTCGACCAGGTTCTCAACGGACAGGCACTCGATCCGATGGCGGTTATCCGCGAGCCGCTCGTCGTTCTCGAATCGACGCCGACGGTCAAGGTGCTCGAGCGGTTCAAGCAAGGCCCGGTGCGGCTTGCGATCATCGTCGATGAATATGGGAGCCTTCAAGGCATCGTGACGCAAACAGACCTGCTCGAAGCCATTGCCGGAGATTTGCCGGACGCGGAGGGCGAAGAACCAGATATTATCGAGCAGGAAGATGGCTCGCTGTTAATCGACGGCATGATGCCGGCGCAAGATGCGTTCGACCGCCTCGGGGTGAAGACACGGCCGGAGGAAGGCGATTTCCACACCATCGCAGGATTTGCCTTGTTTCAGCTTGGGCATCTGCCCGAGGCCGGCGAGGCTTTTGCTTACGATGGCTGGCGGTTTGAGATCGCCGCCATGGACGGCTTGCGGATCAACAAGCTGCGTGCCCAAAGGGAGGCTTCGGACCGGCACGAAACTCCGCCCTAGGGTTGGCCCGCACCCTTGCACCGGTCAGCGGGTTCGCGCTAAAAACCCGCGGCGTAGGAGTGTAGCTCAATTGGTTAGAGCACCGGTCTCCAAAACCGGGGGTTGGGGGTTCGAGTCCCTCCTCTCCTGCCAATGAAATCAACGATTTACTGACGGCGTCACGGCTCAGTTTGACAACTCTTGAGGCTACGTTTGACAAAAACAAACGCGATTTGTTCTTGCGCTACTTCGCTGTTCCCTTTGGCCGCCGCTTGGCCAACTCCACGTCAAAGCTTTTCACAATGCCCCGCATCTTCCCCCGAAGATCCGCGCCCTTGGCGTAGTGCCTAGCCATCTCGATTGTTTTCTGCCCGAGCACATCAGCAATCGCGCGCTCGTCATGCCCCGCTTCGCGAAGGATGATCGCAACCGTATGACGCAAGCCATAAAGCGTGAGGCCGGGCCCAATCGCGCCTTCCTTTTCGAGGCGTAGGCGCAGCGTACGCCAGGAGGCCCGAAATCCGCAGACGGTCCAGGGACGGCCAGTCGAGTTAGCGCATAGGGTCATCGCCGCGTGTGCCGGGGCTGCCCGCAGAATTGCATCGAGAGCGGCCGGAAGCGGCCAAAAGACCGGCTCGCCCGTTTTTGCCCTGCGCGTTGCAATCTCGACGTCACGCCAATGATTGCGAGGCAAGGCGAGAGCATATTTCGGCCCGAGGCCGGTGAACATCATAAGCGCGATCGCCGGGCGGATGTGGGGCGGCGCGCCGTCAAGGACGGCGTGGCGCTCCGCGTCGGTCCAGGGACGATTGGCGTCCGGCGCATTCTTTGGCCGGCGGATGGCCTTGGTGTTGGAAGCAGGATTTGCAGCAAGATAGCCGCGCTCGACGCCCCAGCTGAAAATGACCGATAGGGTCGCCTTGAGATAATTTCCG
>JBPYDY010000035.1:0-15380 GCA_051986155.1 Methylocella sp. | reverse complement strand
TGCAGTGCGCAAGCACGAGCGGCGGCCGGCGGAATTTTTGGCGAAATTGCTGGCATGGGGCACGGCCAGGGCGTATCTTACTGGCGCCTGCTGAGCATTTTGATCGCGTGAACCGGATTTTTGGCCGATTCTCAAGGCCTATTTTTCTTGCGGCAATTTGGGGAGCCCAGGCATGGGCCCGCCGGCACAATGATAGCAAATTTGTCGGGTTTTCAGAGACACGAAAATGAACCCAGCTGGTGTTGACAATTTCGCCGTCTATTTGGCGAAGAAAAATTATTTGCTTCCGGACACGCAGCGGGACTCTCCTGCTTCCGCTTCAGCAAACACGGAGCGGTCACTTCGCAAACTCTGGGAATCGACCGAGCTTTCCGCGAACGGGTTTGCCGACGAAGTCGCCCGATATTACGGGCTGAAGCGGCTTTCCTTGCCGGAACTCGTTTCCGCACCCGCCCTGACCACGCGATTTTCGCCGCGCTTTTTGCGCGATAGCGCGGTTTTGCCCTTCGAACGGCCCAAAGGCCAATTCAGACTCGCGATGGCGGACCCGACGGATGGTGCCTCGGTTCGGGCCGCAGAAATCGTGCTCGGCGGCCCGGTCAGCGTGGAGATAGCCTCGTTCGAAGACATCGCGACCGTTCTCGACCGGCAGCTCGGCAATGAGGCGTCGCCCGCCGCCGACAGTGATGAGGGGGCGCACGCCGGCAACGATGATGACATAGAAAGCCTGCGCGACCTAGCGAGCGGCGCTCCCGTCGTGCGCGCCGTGAATGACATGATCGAAAGGGCCTTGGAGCTGCGGGCGAGCGATATTCACATCGAACCGGTCCGGAATGGGCTTAACGTTCGAATGCGGGTCGACGGTCTGCTCCGCGCAATCACCGGACCGCCCGGCGTGCTGCCGCAAGCTCTGATCTCCCGAATCAAGATCCTGGCCGGGCTAAACATTGCGGAACGGAGACTGCCGCAAGACGGCGCGGCAAGGATGCGGGCCGCACGCTCGGAGATTGACATTCGTGTCGCCACGATGCCAACCCAGCATGGCGAGTCGGCCGCCATCCGGCTGCTGCCGCGGGATCGCGGGCTGCTCGAAATTGCAAAGCTCGGCCTGTCGCCTGCCGACGAGAAGACGCTGCGCCGCCTGCTTGCGCTTCCGCATGGCATGATCATCCTCACCGGACCGACGGGCAGCGGCAAGACGACGAGTCTTGCAACCATGCTCTCGATCCTGAACGAGCCATCGCGAAAAATTCTCACGATTGAAGACCCGGTGGAATATGAAATTCACGGCGTCAATCAGTCTCAGGTGAAACCTTCGATCGGCCTTACTTTTGCCGCCGCGATGCGAGCATTCGTCCGCCAAGATCCAGATGTGATAATGGTTGGAGAGGTACGCGACCGCGAAACCGCGAATATCGCTGTCCATGCGGCGCTCACGGGCCACCTCGTGCTCACTACGCTGCATACCGAAACAGCCGCCGCTGCGGTACCGCGTTTGCTCGACCTAGGCGTTGAGGGATTCTTGCTCAGGTCAACTTTGCGGGCGGTGATTGGCCAGCGTTTGGTCCGGATTCTCTGTGACCGGTGCAAACGAAAACATATCCTCGATGAAAGCGATATTGCTAGTGATCGCCGCTATGAGGCGCTTGGCCTGCGGCCGGGCGAGTACGTCCATGAACCGGCAGGTTGCGAGCGTTGCGGCGGCACCGGTTACCGCGGTCGCAGCGGGGTATTCGAATTGCTCGAATTGAAGGACGAGGTCTATGAGCTCGTCCGGCCAGACGCGGATGGACGCGCGATCGACCTCGCAGCGAGGCGTGGCGGCATGGTGACCATGGTCGAGGATGCCGTTGCCAAATGCCGCGCCGGTATCACCTCTGCGGCCGAAGTGCTCCGTGTAACGGCCGTGCGGTGACCATGGCGAATTTCCGCTACCGGGCGATGACTCGCAACGGCGAAGTGGTGAACGGCTTGATCGCAGCTTCCTCCGCCACCGAGGTCGCCGAGCGCGTCGAATACCTCGGACTTATCCCAATCGAAACGATCCTCGACGACGGACGCCGCGCCAGCCAGCGCCTTCGCTTTGCGTTTCTGACCCAGCCGCGTCCAGCGGACGTCACTGTTTTCACCAGCGATCTCGCGTTGCTGCTGCAAACTGGGGCGCGAATCAATGACGCCCTCGAACTGCTATCCTCCGACGCGGACATCGGACGGCTTCGGGCAACTGTCGGCAAGCTTACCTCAGCCATTCTTGCGGGCGAGAGCTTCGCGGGCGCGCTGGCTCATCATCCGGATTTGTTTTCGGCAATGTATGTCGAGCTCGCGCGCGTTGGCGAGACATCCGGCACCCTCGCGAATATTTTGGAAGTATTGGCCGCCGAGCGAACCAGGGCCGAAGCCCTCCGCCGGCGCTTCTCCGATGCCTTGCGCTACCCCGCATTTGTGCTTGCCGCCGCGGGCGCGGTGCTGCTGTTCTTCCTAACCTTCGTGCTGCCGCAGTTTGGCGACGTATTGCGTGACTTCAATGCGAAACTTGATTCAATCGTGCTCGGATTCCTTGCCCTTTCTGATTTTCTGCGCGCACACACTTCGGCAGTCTTCGTGAGCCTCATAGTCGTGATTGGCGGCTGCTGGATTTTATCCCGCCAGCCAATGGCGCGCAGCATAATCTTGGACATGGTTGGACATGTGCCCTTTGTCAGCCGGATATTGAATTTTCATCGAACGTCGGTCTTTTGCCGCAACCTCGGCGTCCTCCTCTCCAGCGGGGTGCCGCTTACTGTGACGCTGCGGATTCTTGCCGATTTGATGGCAACGACAAGCACTTCGCCGGCCTGGGCCAAGACGGTCGATCTCGTCCGCCACGGCGGGAAGCTGTCGGAAGCCCTGGCCAAGTCGCAGGCCATTCCGCCGATGGCCATCCGAACCCTGCGGCTTGGCGAGGATTCTGGTCAGCTTCCCATGCTTGCGCACCGAGTCGCGGAGTTTTACGAAGCGAAACTTCAACGCAGTCTCGACCGCCTTGTTGGCATTGCCGGACCGGTTGCGATCGTTGGGATCAGCATTGTTGTTGGCGGACTGATCGTGTCGGTCATGACTGCTCTCCTGTCGGTCAGCCAAGTCGTCGGATAAAGAGGAACGAATCTCGATGCGTCAATTTAATTTGCGGCGAAGTGGCCTCACCACGAACGGACACAAGCCGAAAAATGGCGGGCGTCCCGCTACCGGCCGCGACGACGGCTTCACCTTAGTTGAAATCCTGGTCGTCATTACCATTATCGGGCTGATAATGGGCCTCGTCGGGCCGCGGGTCCTAAGCTATCTAAACACGTCCAAGGTGAAGGCCGCGGCCATTCAAATCCAGAGTTTTTCCAGCGCCTTGGATCTATTCTATCTCGATCTTGGGCGATATCCCACCAGCAGCGAGGGCCTCGCCGCTCTGGTCCAGCGCCCGGGGGGGTCTTCAGGCTGGAACGGCCCCTATTTGAAGAATGCCTCGGTGCCAAACGATCCTTGGGGTCACCCCTATAGGTACCGTTCGCCCGGCGAACACGGCCCGTTTGAAATTGTCTCGCTCGGATCCGACGGCAAGGAAGGCGGGGTTGGTACCGCGGCCGATATAAGGAGCTGGGAGATTCGATGACGGCGCCGCGGGACGAGAGCGGGTTTACCTTGCTCGAGATGGTGTGCGTTCTCGCGATTATAGCATTGCTGCTGGCCACCGCCTTACCTGCGTTCCCGCGCGGAACCTCGCGCCCTATGCTCGAGGCCTACGCGCTGAAGACCGCAGCCTTGCTGAAGGCCGATCGGAACGCGGCGATACGGCGCGGCGTTACCGTTGCCACGGATTTAAGCCCGATGGCACGGACGATTCGGTCCGGCGCAAGCGGGCGTTTGCTAAAACTACCTGCAGATGTCGGATTTCGAGCCATCTTGGCCGAGCAGTGCGGCGCGGATTCAGCCGGAACGACAGTGCAGTTCCTTCCATCGGGAATGTCCTGTGGCGGCACAATCTTTCTTTCCCGGCCCGGCCTAACTCTCGAAATCCGGATAACTTGGCTCACTGGAGGCATTGAAATTGTCCCGGGCCGCGCCACGTAGCCGCGCCGCCGGAAGCTCGAGCAGCGCGGCAGGCTTCACGCTCATCGAGGCTCTCGTCGCCGTTGCCGTCGCGGCTATCTCGTTGAGTGCCATAGCATCGCTCATCGCCGGAAATATTCGCGGAGCTGGCAGAATTGCGCAGCATCTTTCGCTTAGCGCGACCTTAAGAGCTGTCGAAGCCGCGCTTCCAGAGCGCGCCTCTTTGGGCGTGGACAGTTTGGCGGGCGACATGCACGGCGAAGCCTGGACTGTCGATGTGGTGCCGTTTCCGAACGACGCTGTTAACCCGCGCGCGGGTCTGTGGACGCCGCAAGAAATTTCAATCGCGGTGCAGTCACCGTCTGGGGCGGAACTTAGGCTGGAAACGATCCGTCTGACAAAAAGGGCCGGCGGGCAATGAAATGCAAGGAAGCAGAGAGCGGCTTTAGCCTCCTCGAAGCCCTGATCTCTGTCGGCCTGATGGCCCTGCTCTGCGCAACGCTTGCCACCGTTACGGCGCAATGGATGCGCGGCTGGAAGGCGGGGTTCGACCGCATGCAGAACGGCGATCTGCTCGGCCTCGGCCTCGACAGGATCGTTGACGACATTGGATCTGCGGAATTCATATCCGCAGACCAGGCCGGATCACCGCCCATGTTTCAAGGAACGGAATCCTCGGTCACCTTTGTGCGCTCTGCGATCGGCCCGAATTCGTCAGTGGGTCTCGAGGTCGTGCGCCTCGCCGAAATAGACGATGAGCGAGGGCGGATCTTGGTCCGCACAAGGGCTGCGTTTACACCGGCCGCCACGGCCGCGGCCATTGCAGACGGGACGATTGAGTTCACGAATCCTGTCGTGCTTATACGTCCGCCATTTCGCATCTCCTTCGCTTTCGCTGGGCCAGACCGCGCCTGGCGGGAAAGCTGGCAAAACGCTAATCAATTGCCCCAAGCGGTCCGCATCACCGTCCTGGATGAGCAGACGGATGAAATACTTCCGTTCTCCACGGCCGCCCTGGTCAACATAACTGCGCCAGCCGAGTGTGCGGCGAGCACGGCGCGATCTTGCGGCGGTCAGCAAGGCGCTGGGCAGCAGAGCGGAGCACCGCCCGGCGGCAATGCCGGAGCAACTACGCCCGGGGGCGGTGGAGCACCGGTCAGCGGCAATGCTGGGGCATTCGCGCCCGGGGGCGGTGGATAGCTCCGGCCAATCGCGGCAACTTAAAATGAGAACTTCAGCAAAATATTCGAGCGTGGTTAGGAGTGTCCGAGTTCGCGTAAAGATAACGTGGATTGGCACGAAATGCGAGCCTTGACGTGCTTCCAGCGGAATCCAGGGCCTCTCCAGGCAGAGACGGTTTTATTCTCGTCGCGGTGCTCTGGATACTTGCCGCCTTGGCGGCACTCGCATCCATCTATGCGGTTTATCTTGCCAATACGGCAGCCGCAGCGGGCAGCTACGATGATAGGATCCACGCCCGGACCCTGATCACCTCGGGGCTGGAGCTCACCGCTTACCGCCTGATTGGCTTCGACGATGCGTCGCGGCCAACGTCGGGTACTTTTGGCTTCGCAATAGGTTCATCCCGTGTTGATGTCGAGTTTCGTTCCGAGGGAGCGCGAATCGACCTCAACCTTGCTCCCAAAGCGCTGTTGTCTGGCCTGTTTGTGGTGCTCGGCGCAACACCGGAGGACGCTAATGCCTATGCAGACCGCATCATCGCGTGGCGGACTAAGGCTCGGCCTGGCGCGCCAAACACTGAAGCCGACGCGTACCAAAGCGCCGGACTCAGCTACGGGCCTCGCCAGGCTCCCTTCCAGGACGCGGTCGAACTGCGCCTTATCCGGGGATTGCCTTCCAAACTTGCTGACGCCGCTCTCCCCTTTGTGACGATTTTCAACGGCCGGGCGGAAATCGATCCGAATGAGGCACCGCCGCAAGTTCTCAATGCTTTGCCGGGCATCAACCCCGGCGTTGTCGAGCAAATTCTCCAGGAGCGCGATCCGCGTAATCCTCAGGCCGTTCTGCGCCTGCTCGGGGCGGCGCGCTCCAGCGCCGCAATCGGCGGGCGCAAGGCAACACGGGCCAGTGTTCACGTGGCACTTGACTCGGGCCGCAAGGTCAACGCCGATGTCGTCCTCCTTGTCATTGAAAACGACCCCGAGCCTTATCGTGTCCTAGCCTGGCGCGACGATTTCGACGGCCAAATCTGAGCGCCAACGGCAGTTGGAGAACGCATGAGCGGTTTTCAGGTCTTGAGAGAGGTGCTCTCCCGCTGGATTGATCGAGTCGCGGCGGTGATTGTTGACGTCACGGATGGCTTCCGCACGAGGCGGCAGTTCCAACTAACGGAACAGAAGGACGGTTCCTTTATATTGGGCGAGGCGGCGCAACCGGACGGTATTGGCACGTCCTCCGGTCCCTTCCAGATCGCCGAAGGGCGCTTTGATGAGGCCACGTCGGCCAAGCTTGCGGAAGTTCTGCAAGGCGCTCAAGTCGGCATTTTGTTGCAACCCAACCGTTTCATGGTGCGGGTCCTCGATTTGCCCCGCCGGGCTTCTGATTTTTTGGAGGGCATCGTCCGCGCCCAGATCGACCGGCTGACCCCCTGGAGCGCCGCCAATGCGGCGTTTGGCTGGCATCCTTCAATCGTGGCGAGCAATGAGAGGATCGTCGTGACGATTGCCGCCACATCGCGAACGTCGATTGCGCCGCTAATAGATGCCGTCGCTTCTTTCGGCGCCGACTTGATTATCGTCTCGGCTGTGCTGCAAGAGCCTTTGCCGGATGCCACAGCTATTGTAATTTGCGAGCAAAAAGTTTCGAGGCAAGCTGGCCTCCGGCGCGTCCGCAGCCTTCTGATCGGCTCCCTTGCGGCCGCCGGCGCGGTTGCTGCGCTATCGGTGGCCGCAAACAATATCGTCGGCGGCATGATCGAAGCCCGGCGCGACGAACTGACGAGCCGGATCTCGGAGCGCCGCGCCACGCTGCAGCAAGGTCACGACCGGGCGAGCGACGCCGTGCTTGAACTCGAACGGCGCAAACAGCGGACGCCCTCAAGCGCAATCATCGTCGAGGCCTTATCGCGGATTTTGCCAGACGACACCTATCTGACGGAACTGCGCATTGTTGGCGACAAAGTGCAGATCGTCGGCATATCGAGAGACGCTCCGTCTTTGATCCGTCTCATCGAGCAAACTCACCATTTCAGCCACGCGGCATTCTTTGCACCGACAACCCGATCGGCGGCAGAAACGGGAGAACATTTTTCCATCGAGGCTCATATCGAGCCCGTTTACACTCCTGGCCTATGATCGATTCCATGCTCCGTTCGTTCCGAAAATATTTCTCCCGTGAGCACCTCCTGCCCGTGCTGGGGTTCGCGGCGGTCACGATGAGCCTGGCCATCGTAATCTGGCTCTCGCTCGCGGGCCTTGTGAACGATTACTTGGATTACGCCGCGTCGCTGGATTTGCTCGATAGGCTCGAAGGCCGTAAGCCCTCGATCGGCTCGCCCATCGACGCGTCCGGCATGCCAGGCTCGCCATTTCTCGAGGGTGCGACCGTAAGCATTGCCGGTGCAGCGTTGCAGCAGCGAGTGGTTTCCGCGGTGCGGGCCGCCGGCGGGAATGTGCTATCGTCTCAGGTCGATTTACAAGGCGCCGAGGGCAAACAGGGTTACGTAACCCTTTCGGCAAGCTGCGAAATTGCCGAGAGTGCCTTGCAGCAGTTGATTTACGATCTGGAATCGGGCATGCCTTTTCTTTTTATTGATCAGCTTATTGTACAAGCGCCGCAATCAAGCTCCGTTATCGGTGGCGAAGCGGCACCTGCGCGAATGCGGCTGCAAATCGACGTTTCGGGGCAATGGCAGATACGAAAATGAATTGGCAGTTGATTTATCTAAGCTTTGCCATAGGTGCGCTTTCCTTGAACGGTGCTATTGCCCAGGTGGCAACCGGCGTGACCTTTGAGGAAAACGACTTGAGCCGGTCCGGCCGGGAAAAATTGTCTGTGCCAGCCGTGATTCAGACCCCCGGCGCGCAACTTCCCCCGCCGGGCGGGAACCCTCTTTGGGGGATTCCAATGAGCGCCCTTTCCGTCACCCGCGAGCGGCCCATCTTTTCCACGACGCGGCGTCCTCCGGCGCCGCCGGCGCCAAAGCCGGTGGTGGAAGCTGTTGAACCTCCGCCAGCCCCGCCCGAGTCACCGCACCTTACGCTTCTTGGCACGGCAACTGGCGAAACTGAAAATGTCGCGGTGGTGATAGACCAAACCTCTAAAAGCTTGGTTCGTCTGCGTGCGGGCGAAGCAGTTTCAGGCTGGTTTCTGCGGTCGCTGGATTCGCGCAGCGCACAATGATCATTGAGAAAGAGGGCCGCTCCGTAACCCTCTCTCTGCCGGCCATTACGAGCCCAGCGCCGCAAGGCTCAGCGGAACTCTCCGCAGCAGCACAAGCCGGACGTGCTTTTGAGCGTTGACATAGCGGCTAGGGTCGGCCAAAGGGATTGCGCTTGAGCTTTCGCCTGCCTCCGCTGCAGGGCGGCCGGGGCCGGGTTTTCTCGTTCGGTTGCATCGCCGAGTTAGACTCGCTCTCCGCAGGCCGGTGAAGGCGCTCTTTTCTTTGAGGCCGGCTGCCAATGCGCTCGACTTACTGGCACGGCCGGCAATCGCCCTGCGAGGCCTGCCGGCGGGAAACAAATTGTCCGGCAATAGTCAATTAGCTTGCGAGCGATCCGTAACGAGGAGAATTGCGCGGCATAAGGATTCGCTGCTCGCATGACAAAAGCGATTGTTGGCGTTATCGGCGGTTCCGGTGTCTATGAATTGCCGGGCCTCGAGGAGATCCGCGAGGAGCGGGTAGCGACACCGTGGGGCCAGCCCTCGGATGCGCTTCGCATCGGTCGGATTGGAAGGACCGCGGCCGTGTTCCTGGCCCGGCATGGGCGCGAGCACAAATTATCGCCTTCGGGTATCAACTACCGCGCCAATATCGATGCGCTGAAGCGCGTTGGTGTAACCGATATTGTTTCGGTGTCTGCCTGCGGCTCATTCAAGCCGGAGCTGTTTCCAGGGCTTTTCGTGCTGGTCGATCAATTCATTGACAGGACGTTCGCGCGGCCCAACACATTCTTCGGCAATGGCTGCGTCGCCCATGTCTCGATGGCGCATCCGGTGGCACCGTTGCTGCGCGAGCGGATTGCGGCGGCCGCGGCGGCAGAGAAAATTTCTGTCGTGAACGGCGGAACCTATGTGTGCATCGAGGGCCCGCAATTTTCCTCTCTCGCCGAATCCTTGGCATACAAGGCTGCTGGCGGCGACGTCATCGGCATGACCGCGATGCCGGAAGCCAAGCTTGCCCGCGAGGCAGAAATGTCCTATGCGACAATTGCCATGGTGACCGATTTTGATTGCTGGCATCCGAAGCATGACAATGTCGACGTCGCCTCAGTCATCAAGGTCGTCGAGGCCAATGCAGGTAATGCTGCCAGACTCTTGGGGCGGCTATTGCGCGACTTTTCCGAGGAGCACGAGCCTTGTCCGGCCGGTTCCGACCGGGCTCTCGATCACGCGTTGCTGACGCCTGCGTCTTCCCGCGATCCGGAATTGATGGGTAAGCTCGAGGCAATCATGCGCCGGGTCAATCAATCGTGACCGCTGATCTCAAAGACACGATCCGCACAATTCCCGATTATCCCAAGCAAGGTATCATGTTTCGGGATATCACGACACTGCTCGGCGACGCCCGTGCGTTTCGCCGCGCCGTCGACGAATTGGTGCACCCCTGGGCGGGAGCAAAGATCGATAAGGTTGCCGGCATGGAGGCGCGGGGATTTATTCTTGGCGGGGCAGTCGCGCATCAACTCTCGGCTGGCTTTGTGCCGATCCGCAAGAAAGGCAAGCTGCCGCACGTCAAAGTGTCAATACCCTATTCGCTCGAATATGGGCTCGACGAAATGGAGGTGCATGCCGACGCCGTCGTGCCCGGCGAACGAGTCATCCTCGTCGACGATTTGATCTCGACTGGCGGAACGGCGGAGGGTGCGGTCATGCTGTTGAAACAAATCGGCGCCCATGTCGTCGCGGCTTGCTTTGTCATCGATCTACCGGATCTCGGCGGTGCCAAGCGCCTAAAAGCCCTTGGCGTGGAAGTCAGGACATTGATGTCGTTTGAGGGACACTGATCGCCGGACTGTTCCCCAGCACTCTTCCGGAAAGCCCGCGCCTAGCAGAGTATTTCGTTGCCTCTACCAATGGCGTGCGTTTCATCCTATCCGGAATTGCCCGGTCAAACCCGCGAATTCCCTATCCCCGCAAGGGGAGAGGGTGGCCCCATGAAACGGGGCCGGTGAGGGCGCTTGCGACACCCTCATCCGTCGCCGCTTCGCGCCGACACCTTCTCCCGCGGGAGAAGGGGCGCGCCTCTCGTGAAGCGATTACCGGAAACCGTATGACGCGGAGCCGAGGGACCGGTGTGCACAAGGACTCGTTAATAAGCCCTACCGAATTAAATACTACTGCAGCACCACGACCTTCGTTCTTCCCACCTTAACCCGATCATAAAGATCGGCGACGTCGCGGTTGGTCATCCGGATACAGCCCGACGACACGGCGGCGCCGATGGTATTGGGCTCGTTCGAGCCATGGATTCGGTACATGCTTGAACCAAGATATATGGCGCGCGCACCGAGAGGATTATCGATTCCTCCAGCCATATGACGCGGAAGATCGGGGCGGCGTTTGAGCATCTCAGGGGGTGGAATCCAATCCGGCCATTCGCGTTTCATCGATACCGTCTTCGTGCCGGACCAAGCAAATCCCTCGCGCCCAACCCCGACCCCATATTGGATCGCCGCCCCGCCCTTTAAAACATAGTAGAGGCGGCGTTCCCCTGTCGAGATAACGACGGTCCCAGGCCCCTGGCTGCCATGCCAGGCAACGATCCGGCGCGGGATGGCCTGTTGACGAAAGATATCGAGAAAGTCGGCAACCGGCCCGCGCTCGAGCAGATCAAAGCTTGCGGTCTGCAACGAGCTCAGCGGGTCGCTGAACGCAAATGCCGGCACCCCGTTCAATAGCGCGAGTATAGCAACTGCACCAACGTGCCGAATCATTGTGAGATTCCCATCTGCTCGACGCGATTGCCGTTTTTTGGAACAAACAACCCATTGGCTTTGACTTTTGAGGCCAAAATTGGGCGCGAGTCACTTGCCGGGGGCTGTTCTCTGGCGATCAAATCTTTTTTTATTGCATCTGCGATATTGCAGTGCAAAATCACGACAATCTTAAAAGGTAAGGATTCGGGAGGAAATTCAAACTCAGGCCATGAATTGGAGACTTCTCGATGACAAGGAAACACTTGATCATTGGATTTGCCGCGGCGGCAATCGTGTCGGTTGCCGGCGCTGGTGCCCCTCTAACGCGCGAGGACAGGAAGAGCAAACCTGTTCAAATGGCCCAAGCGGGCCAAAAGGCCGAGGCTCGCCGTGTGTACTGCTACAACGGGCTCAAAGCCGATACGGTGGACAAATGGGCGCCTCTATATCGCGGTTGGATCTGCATCCCTAGCCGTCTGAATTGAAGGCTGGCACCGTCCCGGATTATGTTTTGAGCACATCCGGATACGCCTTCAATTCTTAAACAGAACTTGTCGACGCAGAATCAGAAGGCGACAGGCTGAGGTTCGTCGCCTCTGATCCATTCTTTCGTCAATTTGCATTTTTCGCCGTTTGACGCACACGCGCGAATAAGCGGACACGCGCCGCGCCATCACATCATGGAAGAGATCGCGGTCCTGCGCCGATTATTTTTGTTGCCGCGCAATTCACATTCCGTTCACATGATAGCGCATATGATAACGCATACAAGCACGTAAGCATTTTCGGACGGCCTGCGAGCGCGACACCGCGCTCGCAGTGCCTTTTGGCGCCGGCCAAATGTGAAAATCTTTAGCCGAGTTAACCGGAGTGCGGCGTCGCAAGAATTTCCTTTGCTCGTCTTTCATCTTCCTTCATTTGTGCGACAAGCGCCTCGATCGAAGCGAATTTTGCCTCGGGGCGAATCCATTCGATGAAAAGCACCTCGATCGTCTCGCCGTAAAGGTCTCCGGAATATTGAAATAGGAAGGCTTCGAGCAGCGCCCGGCCATTGTCGAACGTCGGACGGCGGCCATAACTCGCAACACCATCATAAGTCTTGGTCCTTACCACGACGCGAACGGCATAGACGCCGTGCCGCAACCGGCAGCTGGCATCCGGCAGAAGATTGGCTGTCGGAAAGCCCAAAGTCCGGCCGCGCCGTTGCCCCTTGATGACTTTGCCCCTGACTGCAAAAGGGTGGCCCAGCAATTTTGCGGCAAGCGTGGCGTCGCCCGCCTCGAGCGCAGCGCGTGCCGCAGTCGAAGATGCCGCCACGCCGGCAATCCCGTCGGCTGCGAAAACCCGTTCAACAATCTCGACTGCAAAACCATACCTTGCTCCTGCCTCCTTGAGAAATTGGGGAGAGCCGGACCGGCCAGCACCGAAGTGAAAATCATATCCTGCGACGGCGGCACGGATTCTAAGACGGCTGACTAGGATCTCGGCTATAAAGTCCTCCGCCGAACGGCTCGCTAGGGATTTATCGAAGGTGAGAACGATGAGGCCGTCGATGCCCAGCCGTTCCAACGCTTTTGCCTTGATGTCAGCCGGGGTAAGCCGAAAGACCTTATTCGGCCCGCGGAAAAAATCCCCCGGATGCGGCTCGAAGGTCAGGACGGCACAGGGAGCGTTAAGTTTGCTGGCATGGGCACGCGCATGCTCGATCACCACACGATGTCCGCGATGAAGCCCATCGAAATTGCCGATCGCGACCACCGCCCCGGCGAGACCCAGTGGCGGGGTTGCCGGATCATTGGCAACAACAAAGTTCCTGGATGTGGACGGATTGTCCAAGTCAAGCAAAACCAAGGAAGGCCGCGCAGGCGCTGACGGAGTTCAAGCCGCGGGCGGAACCTGCATGGGAGCGAAGCCCGCGTCAAGACCGCCCGCCGTGCCTTCAGAGCGGCGTTTCTACCAGACGAGCTCCGCAATAACGGCGGTAGGCATAAAATCTCCGGCCTCCATAAATTGCCGCAGGAGTGTCTGGTCAAGGGCGTTTGTAAGATTTCCGTGCAGCTCCTTACGATGAATGCCGGCCGTCACAAACAGGCTATCAAAGCCCTGCATCTGCGCGCCCTTGATGTCCGTTGCTATCGTGTCGCCGATCGCCAAAACAGCGTCGTTTGCGGCGATCCCGCAACCGGATGCGCGCGCCAACTCAAGCGCTCGCGCATAAATGGGGGCAAACGGCTTGCCCGCCATGATGACCTTTCCCCCCGCACTGGCATAACGTTCGGCGATTGCGCCCGCGCAGTAAAAAGCTTTGCCGCCATCCTCAACGAGAATATCAGGATTGGCGCAGAGAAGCTCGAGGTTGCGGGCAAGCATTGCGGCGAGGATTGCGTCGTAATCGGCGGGCAATTCGCGCATTGGATCGACGAGCCCGGTGCAAAGCACGAATTGGGCTTGTTTGAGCGGCACCTTTTGGGGCAGCTTTCCGGTCAGGGCAAAGACCTCCTCAAAGAGCGCCGTCTCGTCGGGCGGGCCGAGGTGAAAGAGGCTCGCGTCCGCGCGCTTGGCAAGGATCGAAACGGTGACATCGCCGGATGAGACGATCGCATCATAGGCGCTGCGCGCAACGCCAAGCCGGTCCAGCTGCCCCGCCACGAACCGTCCCGGATTGGGCGAATTTGTCAGAAGCACGACGCCGCCGCCGCCCGCCCGGAAGCGCTCAAGCGCGTCGACGGCGCCGGCAAATGCTTGAAGCCCGTTATGAAGAACGCCCCAGACGTCGCAGATTATGAGACGGTATCGGCTCGCAATTTGGGAGAGTCCGTGCAGCAGGCGAGTCACGCGCTCAATTGTCCCTTGGGAGGAGCCGTTACAGCAGTCATTGGGCTTTTATCGCTCCCTGCCCGAACGGCCAATAGTTGAGGAAGATCCTTCGCCCGCCACGCATCGGCCGGGAGCAAAAGGGGCGAGCCGCCTATTTCTTGCTGGCCCATCGAAGTAAGATCGCGCAGAAAATTGGTGCTTTTGGTGGAGCCAAATAGCTGGGGGAAGAATTGGTGCGCGGGAGATTTTTCGACAGGGAATGCGCCAGGAGCGCGATCGCCGTCTCAAGATTCGGCCACAGCCATCGCAAGCTCGTGACGCTTTCCGGCGAGTTTGAACACAGCTTGAGCCCCGGCTGCGACTTCCGAAGCAATTCGTCCCTTTGCATCGATAAGTATCCCCATGGGCGTGCCATTGGCTCCGAAAGAAGCGCCCGCCCGGCCGGTGGGATCGAGCAAAACAAGTGAGCGCAGCCCCATCGCTCGGACCTCTTCCGGTGTTCCGGTTAAAACTACGGCGAGCGTAGGTGCTCCGCGTGGAGGATCCGCATCCCATTCCTGAAGATCGCTCAGCATCCGTTGGCAGAAGCCGCAATTGGGATTCCAGAAAAGAAGTAGAAACTTGCGGCCGCGGAATGCGGAGAGCCCTATGGTCTTGCCGTTGAGATCAGCGAGCTCCAGTTGGGGCACCGGATCGCCAAGCTTCGCAGCCGGTACCAATGCTTGGGTCCTAACCACGCTCTGCGCAACAAGCGCACGAATTGCATCGGCACCCTGTGCCAGCGGGCTAGCAATCACTCCGTCCGGCCGAATGACAACTGCAGAGGGCGTGCCCCACGCTTGATAGGTTTCGGCCACTTCCCGTTTCTGCTGGAGCAGCACTCGACTTAGCCCCTGCTCAGCAATTTTAGCGCGGTTGTCGGCCGCGGTGCCCTCGCTTACGAGCGCGACTGTTAGCTTGGCGCTATGGTCCCGATGCCAGAGGCCAACTTCCGGCAGAAGCGCTTGGCACGGGCCGCAATTGGGATTGGTGAAGAGCAGAAGCAGCGGTCTTGCAGCGGTGAGCAGATCCTCAAGCGTCACAGTCTTGCCGTCCAGCCCGTCCAGACGGAAGCTTGGGGCAGGAGAGCCGACGGGCAAGCCAGCTGCCGGTGCCAGAGATGGGACGGCGGTTCCGCCGCTGTTAGGTCGTGCATCCAAGGCGTCGAGACGAAGCAGAATTCGCCCCTGTTGCTTTAGAATTTGAACCAAGAGTGTCGCCTGGCCCGCGAGAACGGCGAGGCCCAAAAACCCGCCAAGCAAGGCAACGCGCTCGGAAGGTGTTAGGTCAGCGACCCAGTTTACGAGGCTCGGGCCAGGATCGATTCGCCCCTGCCAAACCAGGAAT
>JBPYDY010000034.1:0-2175 GCA_051986155.1 Methylocella sp. | reverse complement strand
CCGCAGCGAAACATTTTTGCGCCTATGGCGCCGCCTTGGCCGGGCGGGATTACGCTTCGGCGGATGTGTCCGAACGCCTGTTGCATGAAGTCTATTTGCCTCCGTTCGCGGCCGCCGTCGCCGCCGGCTGCGCCGCAATCATGCCGGCTTTCAACGACGTGGCCGGAATTCCAATGACCGTCCATGTTCCGCTGCTGCGCGACTGGCTACGCCGGGATAGAGGGTTCGAAGGCGTGATCGTGAGCGATTATAATGCCATCGCTGAATTGCTCCGGCATGGCGTCGCCGCCGATCTCGTCGAAGCGGCCGCGGCGGCGCTTGCCGCAGGTGTCGACATAGACATGATGAGCGGTGCCTACGCCCGAGGCTTGCCGGCCGCGCTCGCGCGCGGTTTGGTTTCGATGAATTCGATTGATGCCGCGGTGCGCCGTGTGCTCACGCTCAAGGAGCGCCTCGGGCTTTTCGACAACCCTTTTGGGCGCGGTTCCGCAACGAGCGCCGGCGCTCCGCTTCCGCAAGCCCGCCGCGCGTTGGCCCGCGAGCTCGGCCGCCGCGCGGTCGTCGTCCTCAAGAACGATTACATTTTGCCGCTTTCGCCAAGTCTGCGCCGAATCGCCCTTATTGGCCCCCTTGCCGATGCCAGGGCCGAGATGCTTGGGCCTTGGGCTAGCGCCGGGTTCACGGACGACGCCATTACCATTCGCGAAGGCCTCGCCGCGGCCTTGCCCGGAGCGCAAATCGACTATGCACCGGGCGTCGAAATCGCTGGCACGGAGGTCTCGGGCATTGGTGCTGCGCGGGAATGCTGCCACAGAGCAGAAGTCATCGTTCTATGCCTTGGCGAGGCCGCCCATATGAGCGGTGAAGCGGCGAGCAGGGCAAACCCCGGCCTGCCGGGCGCGCAAGCCGAGCTCGCCGAATCTCTTTTCGATCTCGCCAAGCCCGTCGTGCTTGTGCTTCTGGCGGGGCGGCCGCTGATGATCACGGCCGCTGCGCAAAAGGCCAGGGCCATCCTCGCGGCCTGGTTTCTCGGCGTTGAGGCAGGGCACGCCGTCGCGGACGTACTCACGGGCAAGTTCAATCCAACCGGGCGGCTCCCGGTCACTTGGCCGCGCGGCGTTGGTCAGGTGCCGGTCTATTTTTCCGTGCGCCAGTCGGGCAGGCCGGCCGCGCCCAACGATCCTTACACCAGCAAGTATCTCGATATGCCGGTCGAGCCGCTTTACTATTTCGGGCATGGCTTGAGCTACAGCCGATTTGCCTTGTCAAATCTGCGGGCCGACAAACGCGAGTTTCGATCCAGCGACCGGCTGACGATCGAAGTGGAGGCGGTCAACGCGGGGCCGGGTTTTGGAGAAGAAACGGTGTTTTTGTTTGCCCGCGACCCGGTTGCGAGCGTGGCGCGGCCGCTCCTGGAGCTCAAAGGCGTTGGCAAAATTGCTCTTCGTGCTGGCGAAGGCGGGACCGTCCGCTTCGACCTTGTGGCAGATGAACTTTGTTTTCTCGGAAACGACTGGAAGCCTATCCTGGAGCCCGGCGAGTTTTTGCTGTTCGCCGGGACAAGCGGGAACCCGCGAGACCTGTTGTCCGTTAAACTGCGCGCGCTGCCGGGCTGAATTCATAACAATCCGATTCACCTGGTAAAGGCGCAGGAGGAGCCTGCCTCGCTCCCTCCTTATCGGCCTATTCGGACCGGCATTCGGTCTGGTCTTTTATTTTGGGCCGAGAGCCTCGCGAAGATGGGCCAATGCCCTGGCCATATGGCGGTCGATTGTCCGGACCGAGACCCCGAATTTTTTGGCAATCTCGGCACGGCTTAGTCCCTCGACGCGATTGAGCAAAAAGGCCTCGCGGCGGATCTGCGGCAATTCCGCAAGGGTGGTTTTGAACCGCTGAAGGTCGAGCGCGGCGCATCCTGCGGCGTCGGGACCAGCTGGGCCTTCCGCGTTGCAGAAAAATTCCGTTTCCTCGGTCAGGTAGCGCAAACGGACCTTTGTCTTACGCGCAAAGTCCACGGCCAAATTGGCCGCGATTCGATGCCGCGATTCGACAAAGAGATAGGGGCGCGAGAGATAGGGGCGCGGATGCTCCAGCGTCGCTGCCGTGCCGCGCTGGAGCAGAGGAGGTAGGTATCCTGGACAATGTCCTCGGCCTCTTGGCGGCCGACGCGGCGAC
>JBPYDY010000033.1:0-9077 GCA_051986155.1 Methylocella sp. | reverse complement strand
TCTCATGTTCGGCGTTTCATTGCTACGCCCGCTCTCCGCCGAGAAACAATGATAATAGCGCCCCGCAAGAAGGACGAGGAAGGGGGCGGATCTCTGTTAGGGCAGCTGTATTCCGGTTGCAATGCTTTCCCACGCCGGAGACCGGAATCGGCGTCCTACCGCGGGAGCTTGCTCGAGCCCATCAAAAACTCGTCGACGGCGCGGGCAGTCTGACGGCCCTCCCTGATCGCCCAGACAATGAGCGATTGGCCCCGCCGCATGTCGCCGCAAGCAAAAACTTTTGCGATCGAGCTCTGGTAGTTCCGCTCATTGGCTTTCACATTGCCGCGCGGATCGTAGGCAACGCCGAGACGCTCCAAAAGCCCCTCATGCACGGGGGAAACGAAGCCCATCGCAAGCAGCACGAGGTCGGCCCGTAGCTCGAAGGTGCTCTCTGGAATTTCCTTAAAATTTTTGTCGCAGCGCGCGCAGACGAGCGCTTTCACGGCGCCGTCTTCGCCACGGAACCATTTTGTGAGCACCGAAAAATCCCGTTCCGCGCCTTCTTCCTGCGAAGAGGACGTGCGCATTTTTAACGGCCAATCCGGCCAGGTAAGAGCCTTGTTTTCCTTGTCCGGAGGCCGCGGCATGATTTCGAGCTGGGTCACAGAGAGCGCGCCTTGGCGGATCACGGTGCCGATACAATCCGACCCCGTATCGCCGCCGCCGATCACGACAACATGGCAACCCGACGCAAGGATCGGCACATTGCTGTGGATCGGCTCATTGGCAATCCGCCGGTTTTGCTGCGGCAAAAAATCCATCGCCAAATGGATGCCCGAAAGCTCGCGTCCCGGAACCTTGAGTTCGCGCGCTTCTTCCGCGCCGCCTGCCAGGACCAAGGCGTCGCAGCGAGCAACCAATTCGCACGGATCGAGGTCGACGCCGACATTTACGCTATTGTGGAAATGCACGCCCTCGGCGTGCATCTGCGCGATCCGCCGGTCGATAAGGTGCTTTTCCATCTTGAAATCAGGGATGCCATAGCGCAGCAAGCCGCCGGGCTTGGCGTTTTTCTCATAGACATGGACGTCATGCCCGGCACGTGCGAGCTGCTGCGCGCAGGCAAGACCCGCCGGCCCCGAGCCGACGATTGCAGCCGTTTTTCCCGTTTTTTCCTCGGCGGGTTCGGGCTTGATCCAGCCATTTGCAAAGGCGCGGTCTGCGATCGCGCATTCGATGGTTTTGATCGTGACCGGATTATCGTCGATATTCAGCGTGCACGCCGCTTCGCAAGGCGCAGGGCATAGACGGCCGGTGAACTCCGGAAAATTATTGGTCGAATGAAGATTGCGCGAGGCCTCTTCCCAATCCGAGCGGTAGACGAGATCGTTCCAATCGGGAATCTGATTATTGACGGGGCAGCCGTTATGGCAAAAGGGAATGCCGCAATCCATGCAGCGCGCCGCCTGGTCTTTTGTCGCTTCCTCGGAAAGCGGAATTAAAAATTCCTTGTAATTGCGAATCCGGTCAGACGCCGGCACATAGCGCCGGTCGCGCCGGTCGATTTCGAGGAATCCCGTGACCTTTCCCATTTCCCCCGCTCTTAGGCCCGCAAGAACAGCCGTCCTCCATTGAGAACGTCTTGCCGCCTTATTTCGATGACCGCTAACGGCCGCGGCGAAGGCTGGCGCTCACAGCCTCGACGCTCACCCTCATCCGACTCACTCCGCTGCCGCGAGCCTTGGCTCTTCCGCTTTCGTGATCAGCTCCTCGAGCGCGCGGCGGTACTCGACCGGCATCACCTTGCGGAATTTCGGCTTATACTCATCCCAATGCTCAAGAATGTGGCGGGCACGAACAGAATTCGTGTAGCGCGCGTGATTGGAAATGAGCTGATGCAGCCGCTCGGCATCAAAACGGGTCATGTCGCCCATGACATCGACCCTTCCGTGGAAATCGAGATCGCCGCCGAGATGATAGGTCTTTTTCATCAACTCTTCTTCTTCCACGACCGGTTCGAGATCGACCATGGCAAGATTGCAGCGCTCTGCGAATTTGCCGGCTTCATCAAGGACATAGGCGATGCCGCCCGACATGCCTGCGGCAAAGTTTCGTCCCGTGTCGCCGATGACGACGACGATACCTCCCGTCATATACTCACAGCCATGGTCGCCGAGCCCTTCGACGACCGCAACAGCGCCGGAGTTGCGCACGGCAAAGCGTTCGCCCGCAACGCCGCGGAAATAGCATTCTCCGGAGATCGCGCCATAAAGCGCGGTATTGCCGATGACGATCGATTTCTCCGGGCTTAGCCGCGACGACGCCGCGGGATACACGGTAATGCGTCCGCCCGAGAGCCCCTTGCCGACATAATCGTTCGCCTCGCCTTCGAGTTCGAGCGTCACGCCTGCGGTGAGCCAAGCGCCAAAGCTCTGGCCGGCGGTCCCTTTGGCTTTGATATGGACCGTGCCGTCTTTGAGCCCGGCATGGCCATAGCGGCGCGCAATTTGCCCAGACAGCATGGCGCCCGTCGTGCGGTCCTTATTGTTGATAGCGGTCTCGATGGTCGACTTGGCGCCGGCCTCGATCGACGCCTTGGCCGCCGCGATCAATTTGCGGTCCAGCACCTTGTCAAGCCCGTGATCCTGCTTTGTCGCATGGAAGATCGGATCACTTGCTGCGGCTTCGGGTTTGTGGAAGAGCCGCGAAAAATCAAGCCCCTGCGCCTTCCAATGCGCGATGGCCTGCTGCTTGTCGAGCATCTGCATCTGGCCGACCATCTCATTGAAGGTCCGAAAACCCATCAGCGCCATCAATTGGCGCACTTCTTCGGCGACGAAGAAAAAGAAATTGATGATATGCTCCGGCTGCCCGGTGAATTTCTTGCGCAGGACGGGGTCTTGGGACGCGATGCCGACCGGACAAGTGTTCAAATGGCACTTGCGCATCATGATGCAGCCCGCGGCGATCAGCGGCGCGGTGGAGAAGCCGAATTCGTCGGCGCCGAGGAGTGCGCCGATCACGACGTCGCGGCCCGTGCGCAGCCCGCCATCGACCTGGACCGCGATCCGTGAACGCAATCGGTTCAAGACCAAGGTCTGGTGCGTCTCGGCAAGCCCGATTTCCCATGGGGTTCCCGCGTGCTTGATCGAAGTGAGCGGCGAGGCTCCCGTGCCGCCCTCAATGCCCGAAATGGTGACATGATCGGCCCTGGCCTTGGAGACGCCGGCGGCAACGGTCCCGACGCCAACTTCGGAAACCAGTTTGACCGAGACATCAGCCTCGGGGTTGACGTTCTTTAAGTCGAAGATGAGCTGTGCCAGATCCTCAATCGAATAGATGTCATGATGGGGCGGCGGCGATATCAGGCCGACGCCTTGCGTCGAGTGGCGAACCTTGGCGATGACCGCATCGACCTTGTGGCCTGGCAATTGCCCGCCTTCGCCGGGCTTCGCCCCTTGCGCCATTTTGATCTGCATTACATCGGAATTGACGAGATATTCCGTGGTGGCGCCAAATCGCCCGGACGCCACCTGCTTGATCGCCGAACGCATAGAATCGCCGTTCGGGAGCGGCTTGTAGCGGTCGGACTCCTCGCCGCCTTCGCCCGTGTTCGATTTTCCGCCGATCCGGTTCATGGCGATGGCGAGCGTCGTATGGGCTTCGCGTGAGATTGAGCCAAAGGACATCGCGCCGGTCGAAAAACGCCGCACGATGGTTACGGCGGGTTCGACCTCCTCTATCGGCACCATTTTGCGGCCGTCCTCTTCCGCCGCCTTGATCCGGAAGAGACTGCGAATGTTCAAAGGCCGTTCGGTCTCCTCGTTCAAAAGAGCGGCATAGGCGCGATAGGCAGCCTCGTCCTTGCCGCGCACCGCATGCTGCAGCAAGGAGACCGATTGCGGCGACCAGGAATGTGCCTCTCCGCGAATGCGGAAGGCGTAATCGCCGCCGACGTCAAGCGCGTTGCGGTAGATTGGCGCATTACCGAAGGCTTCCCCGTGGCGCCGCACGGTTTCCCGCGCGATTTCATTGAGCCCGGCTCCGCCAATGCGCGTTGCGGTGCCCGAGAAATAGCGCCCGACAAATTCCTCGCTAAGGCCGACCGCTTCAAAAATCTGCGCGCCGCAATAAGACTGGTATGTCGAAATGCCCATTTTCGACATGACCTTCAAAATACCCTTGTCGATCGCCTTGATATAGCGCTTGCACGCTTCGTAGCCATCGATCTCGTCGGGGAAGTCCTTAGCCATGGCGGCGAGCGTATCGAAGGCAAGATACGGGTTGATAGCTTCGGCCCCATAGCCCGCAAGCAAAGCGAAGTGATGAACTTCGCGTGCCTCCCCTGTCTCGACCACAAGACCGACAGAGGTGCGCAAGCCTTTGCGAATGAGGTGATGATGCACTGCCGCCGTCGCGAGAAGCGCCGGGATCGGAATACGGTCCGGACCCGTCATGCGATCAGACAGAATGATTATGTTGAAGCCGCTTTTGACCGCATGTTCCGCCCGTTCGCAAAGCTTTTCCAACGCTCCGGGCATGCCTTCGGCTCCGCTCTCCGAGCGATAGGTCATATCGAGCGTCTTGGTATCGAACGCCTCCTCAAAGTGGCTGATCGAGCGAATTTTTTCGAGGTCGCCATTGGTCAAAATCGGCTGGCGCACCTCGAGGCGCTTCTTTGTCGCGCTGCCTTCAAGGTCGAGAATGTTGGGGCGCGGCCCGATGAAGGACACGAGGCTCATGACCAATTCCTCGCGGATCGGATCGATCGGCGGATTGGTCACCTGCGCGAAGTCTTGCTTGAAATAAGTGTAGAGAAGCTTTGATTGCGTTGACAGCGCCGAAATTGGCGTATCTGTCCCCATCGAGCCCACGGCTTCCTGGCCGGTCACCGCCATCGGCGGCAGGAGCAGCGAAATATCCTCTTGCGTATAGCCGAACGCCTGTTGGCGGTCGAGGAGCGACACGTCGCTTCGAGGCGCGCGGGGATGAACCGCAAGGTCCATGTCCTCGAGCACGATCTGGGTGCGTTTCAGCCATTCAGCATAGGGGTGCAATGCCGCAAGCGTGGCCTTGATCTCGTCGTCGGAGATGATCCGTCCTTGCTCGAGATCGACGAGCAGCATCTTGCCTGGCTGCAGTCGCCATTTAGCGATGATTTTCTCCTCGGGAATGGGCAGGACGCCGGTTTCCGAAGCGAGCACCACGAGCCCCTCGCTGGTCACGAGGTAGCGCGCGGGGCGGAGCCCGTTGCGGTCGAGCGTCGCGCCGATCTGGCGTCCGTCGGTAAAGGCGACGGCGGCTGGCCCGTCCCAAGGCTCCATCATCGCGGCGTGATATTCGTAAAACGCGCGCCTTGCCGGGTCCATCAAAGGATTGCCTGCCCAGGCCTCCGGAATAAGCATCATCATCGCATGGGCGAGCGAATACCCCCCCTGCAACAGGAATTCCAACGCATTGTCGAAACAGGCGGTGTCTGATTGGCCCTCGTAGGAGATCGGCCAAAGTTTGCTGATGTCATCGCCGAAAAGAGGCGAGGCAACAGAGGCTTGCCGCGCCGCCATCCAATTGAGATTGCCGCGCAAGGTATTGATTTCGCCGTTATGCGCGACGAGCCGGTAGGGGTGAGCAAGCGACCAAGTCGGAAACGTATTCGTCGAAAAGCGCTGATGCACAAGGCAAAGAGCCGATTCGAACAAGGGATCGGTTAGGTCCCTGTAGTATCGGCTTAGGTTCTTTGCGAGCAACAGGCCCTTATAGACGACCGTCCGCGACGAGAAGGATACCGGATAAAACCCGGCGGTTCGCGCGTCGCCATGGCTGTAAACCGCGTTCGAGATCCGCTTGCGCAAAATATAAAGCCGCCGCTCGAAGACCGTTTGATCCTCGATGCCCGGCCCGCGTCCGAGGAAAATTTGCCGGCTTAGCGGTTCGCTCTCTCTGACGGTCATCCCAAGATACGACGAGTCCACTGGGGTGTCCCGCCAACCGAGGATTGTCAGACCTTCCTCGGCGCTCGTTTTTTCGACGGCGCCTTCGACAATCCGGCGGCCCTCCGCGTCGCGCGGCAGGAACAGCGCGCCAACCGCGTAATTGCCTGGCTCAGGCAAGTTAAGGCCGAGAGCTTTAACCTCGCGGGAAAAAAAGCGGTGCGGGATTTGGACCAGCATGCCGCAGCCATCGCCAGCCTCCGGATCCGCCCCGACCGCGCCGCGATGATTGAGATTGAGCAATATCTCAAGGCCCATATTAATCAGTGCGTGCGACTTGAGATTGTGCATATTGACGACGAAGCCGACGCCACAGGAATCATGCTCCTTGGCGGGCGAATAAAGCCCTTGCGCTGCCGGCAGGCCGGGATCCCGAAAAACCGGGACGGGAGAGATTGGATCCGTCATCTCTTAACCTTCACAATCTTTTCGTCCTCGCCGCAGGGCTCCGCCTCCGAGCGAAGCGCGCCCGGCTTAGCTAAATTTCTGGCTAGAACTCCACGCCGTGGCAAGAAGCAAGCCACTCGACCATGCCCCAACTGGGATTTGCGCGAGCCCGGCACCCGGAGCACAAAGCGGGCAGAGTGCCACACTCCGAAAGGTCAGCAGCACTGTCCTAAGGAGGAAAGATTACAGATTTCGGGAGCGTTCACAAGTGTGGAAAACGGCCCTTTCGAAACCGCCGATGCTGCAAAATAGCGGCTCCGAGGCCCCGATCTGCGCCGATCGCGAACGGCAAGGCGCGGCGGACTCTGCGTTTCCCCGGGCAAGACCTATAATGAATTTTGCGAGCGACAACACATCTGGTGCAAGCGAAGCCATTCTCCAAGCGGTCGTTGCCGCAAATTCAGGCGAGGCTGCCCCCTATGGCAAGGATCCCTTGAGCGAGAAGGCCGCACACCTGCTCTGCGAGGCGTTCGAACGGGATTGCACATGTTTCCTGGTCGACACCGGAACCGCGGCAAATGCTCTCGCGCTTGCCGCGATCTGCCCGCCGTTCGGGGCGATTTTTTGCCATTCTGACTCGCATATTATGGCGGATGAGTGCGGCGCGCCGGAGATGTTTACCGGCGGAGCGAAGCTTATCGGTATTCCGGGCCAGGCAGGCAAGATCGCGGCGGCGGAGCTCAAGGCCGCCCTCGCGCGCTACCCGCGCGGGATCGATAAGCAAGTTCAACCCGCTGTCTTGTCTCTTTCCCAGGTAACCGAATCGGGGACGGTTTATAGTTGCCAAGAGCTTGCTTGCCTTACGACGCTCGCGCATGAAGCCGGACTCATGGTTCACATGGACGGAGCCCGTTTCGCCAATGCGCTTGTTTCCCTGCGCTGCACGCCGGCCGAAATGAGCTGGAAAGCGGACATTGACGTTTTGTCCTTCGGTGCGACGAAGAACGGCGCGCTCGGCTGCGAAGCCGTCGTCTTTTTCGATCGGGGAAAGGCAGCGCATATGCCTTATCTGCGCAAGCGCACCGGGCATACCTTGTCTAAGGGCCGTTTTCTCGGTGCGCAAATGACGGCTTATCTCGAGAGGGGCCACTGGCTCGCTCTTGCCGCGGCGGCAAATGCAAAGGCGCAAAAGCTCGCGCAAGGCTTGGCAAATATTCCCGGCGTGCGCCTGCCATGGCCCTGCGAGGCCAATGAGGTTTTTGCGATTTTGCCGCGCGCCATCGACGCCGCGTTAAGGGAGGCGGGCGCGCTCTATTATCCATGGAATTTTTGCGCTTTTGGCTCTGGCTGCGAGCCGCCTGCGCAAGACGAAGTGTTCGTCAGGCTGGTCACTTCTTTTGCAACCCAGCCTTCCAGCGTGGCCCATCTCCTCGCTCTCGCCGCGAGCGCGGTTAGCAAATGACCAGCGGTTCAAAGATAATTTTTAACCGGTCCTTGAAATGCGCCCCGGGTGCCTGGCCGCATTCGGCGTTTGCGCCCCCTCAGCATGAGGGTGAGGGTTGCCAATGTTCAACCGGCTACCCTGCCCGGCGGCTGGCTTGGAATGCCTGCGGCGGCGGTTATGGGAACTTTGCTTTCAACGCCCGTAGCCCCGCGAGCAGCCTCGGAATATCATCCTGGATAATGGTCCACAGCACATCATCGTCGACGCCAAGATAGCCGTGTATCAGGCGGTTGCGTGTCGCGATCACAAGCCGCCAAGGAATTTCCGGATGGGCAGTCCGGATGGCCTCGGGCACATGGGTCGCGGCTTCGCCGATGAGCTCGAGATTGCGCAAGGCCGCGTCATAATGAAGAGCACTGCCAGTAAAACCCGGCTGATCAAAGCCTACCGTATAAGCGGAGACCTTTTCGGCGAAAACGATCATATCGTCGAGATAGAAGCGCCATTCGCGGGTCTCGTCAGACACGGATGGCTTCCTTCTCGATAAAGGGCCGCAATTCGGGACGCAGCGCTTTCTCGGTGACTAGATCAACTGGATGTTGGAACAAATCCTCAAGATAGAACTGCACGCCGAAATACCGCTGCGATGTGGCCGGACCTTCGAAGCCGACAAGCACGTCCACATCGCTGCCCTCGCAGGCGGCGTCACGGGCGGTCGAGCCGAACAGCGCGAGCCGCGTCACACCGTAACGGCTGGCCAAGGTTTCCTTGCTCTGGCGCAAGAGCTCTATCGCTCGCGACCGGGTCATTTGTCGTCTCCATTGGGCTTCCCCAGGGCCAGCATATACCGGCCGGCGTTTTTTGTCGGCCGTGCACATTTGCGGCGGAGGCGGACGTTTTCCTGCCCACGTTCGCGGGCAAGGATTACAAGAGAGGCTCGGCCCGCTCTTCCGCTGGCGGCAGATTGGCGACGCGCAAGGAAGATCGTCGCGGCCCCATTCGTATTTGGTTAGCAAATGACCCGCGGTTCAAAGATAATTTCGAACGCACCTTGAAACGCGCCGCAGTACGTTCCTTCTCGTAACTATGGTGCCGCCGTATTCATCAGATGCCGGATTGCCGCGCGGAGCTGGACATTGACGACAGGCTTGTAGAGCAAAGGCAAGCCGCTCGCCGTCACTTCGGCCACGCGGTCTGGCGAGGTGTCGCCAGTAAGCAGTATCGCAGGAACTTCTTCCCAGCAATCGGACCGCAGGCGCCGTACCACTTCGAAG
>JBPYDY010000032.1:0-3086 GCA_051986155.1 Methylocella sp. | reverse complement strand
CCTCATTACCTGAAAGGCCCAATTACCTGAAAGGCCCCAAGTAGGCCCCCATTTCCAGCGAAAACAGTGCTTTCGCCCGTCTTGTCCATCAGAACTTCGCCAACCGCGCGGCCCGGCCAGGATGTCGTCCAGCGGGGTCGAGCAAGCGGCGTGTTTTGACCTTGCCGCGTGCTTATACATGAAACCGGCCTCAAGGGAAGGGGCCCGGCAGCCGGAATGGTTTCATCTGAAGCGGTTTTTCCACAAATAGCGCTGAGAGCAGAAAGCGGCTATTCAGTGCATTATTTCATTGCTTCTTGGGATTTCAGGGTTAATTACATTGTATTCGACGCCTATATGCAGCGGCTGGAGTTGTCAATGCTCATGAATTTTGGCTTTTTCGGCACACTTTTCAACTTTATGGCCGGTAAATTTAGCTACCAAGTCGTCGGGTACGGCATTATTGCTGTGATAACGATATTGATACTTTGCGGATTAATTTTAATTAACAAGGCGCGGCGGGCGAACACAAAAAAGCGCCTTTCGCCTGCCCGGGCGGAGAACGTGCCGGCCCTGACCGACAATAGGCGGGATCTGTGGTCCCAGGCAAACAACCCGGTTCGCCGCCTCCCTCATCGCAAGCATTTGCAAAAGACCTTGTTGCAGGGGCGCAAGCGAAAGGCGTCCCCGTAGCACCCTTAAAGACCTTACTCGAAAGTCTCATCGAGGCGAGGATTTATGAAGAGGCTATCCCGGGCCGTTTAATCGTGGCGGCCGATCAATTGGCAGAGTTGCGGGCCAAGCTCGTCCGCTGTCAGCCAGGACTCGAAGAGGCCTGCTCGGAAGCCTTGGCCTGTGTCGATCGCGGCAATCTCGATGCGGCGATCGAGGCGCTGCGGCTCGGCAGGGAGGCAGGATGGACGGGGTTGACCGACACCGGCCGCGAAGAAGCGGAGCTATATGCCAAGGAGGCTCTGATCGATCATTTGCGGGTGCGTTTTCGCGATGCCGCCATAAAATATGCTTCTGCCGCCGCGCTCATCCTCGAGTCCGAGGACGGAGAGGCTTGGCCATTCTTAATCGCACAGGCGCGTGAACTTTGCGATGACGGCCGCGAATTTGGCAATCGTGAAAGCTTGCTTCTTGCCGCCGACGTTTGTCATCGCGCGCTCGGGCTTGTGCCGCGCGAGCAACGCCCCGCCGAATGGGCCGCGACAAAACATTGCCTTGGCCAAGCGCTTTCCATGCTCGGCACGCGCCAAAACGAGCCGGACCGCCTCGGAGAGGCAATCGAAGCTTATCTTGCCGCACTCGAGCAATGGTCCCATGACCGCGCCCCGCAGGAGTGGGCGAATGTGCAAAGCGATCTCGGCGACGCGTTGCAGGCGCTGAGCGGCCAAAACGGAGATCCGAAGCCGTTGCGGGAAGCCGCCCAAGCCTATCGCGCCGCGCTCAGCCAATGGCGCGAGGAAGCCGCGCCATTCGGGTGGGCCCGCACCTACAAATCTCTCGGCGATGCCCTTAGCGTTCTCGGAATCGGGGAGGGCCAAGCCGAGCGCTTAATCGAAGCCGTCGATGCCTACCGGGAGGCGCTCCAAGCGACGAGCCGCGAGCTCGAACCGGCCGAATGGGCGCTCATTCAAAACAATCTTGGGAAAACGCTGCAGACCCTGGGCGAGAATGAAAATGGCGGCGGCCATCTTCATCAAGCAGTTGTTGCCTATCAAGCAGCGATGCAAGATAATGTTCTTGGTCCATCGAGCTTTGCTTCGGCAAGCAACGATCTCGGCAATGTCCTCGTTACGCTCGGCGAGCGCGAGAACAGCACGGGCAAGTTAAAGGATGCCGGGTCAGCCTTCCGCGCGGCTCTGCAGGCCGAGCCTGAAGAATCCGCGCCGCTCGACAGAGCGCACATGCAAATCAATCTTGCCTATGCGCTGGGAGCGTTGTGGAACCGCACGCGCAATCCGAAGTCGCTCAATGAAGCGCTGGGCTCCGTCAATACGGCGCTGCGCCTGATCGAAGAGGCTGGCGCGCGCGAACAGTTGCCGGAGGCGGAAATCGCGCGCGAGACCATTCTCGCCGCGATGGGAGCAGGCGCCAACAGATGGCCGCGGCTTAGATGATCCGCGCGCCCGTTGACCGGGCAAACCGCGAGATGCTAAGGAGCCGGTGGGGCCGATGCTGTCCCGCGCCGAGCCCCGGGGGATGGGGTTCCCCTTAACCGCCGAACCCGGCTGATGACTCCTGCACCGCTGACGTTATCGGGCTTGCCGTCGCGCGGGTCTGAGGCAGGAGGAACTCCCCATGGACAACAGAAAGTCACCAGATCCCGGCGATGCGGCGAAGAATGAGCGCGCGGCGAAGGACAAACGTGCGGCAAAAGTGCTGTGGTGGATTTTGATGGCCATGCGCTTTGTCATTCCCGCCTATGTGCTCTATGTCGTCTATCTCTATTGGACGACGCCAATTAACCCGCTTCTGCAAGGCCCGCGTTAAAGCCTGCCCCCGATTCCAATGGCCGCAAGCGCGCGGTTCGCACAAACGAGAGCGTGCGACTAATTTAGATTTATTCTAGAAATGTTTCACGTGGTTCGAGACCTGGGTACGGGGTGTTCTCATTTTGCGGATGGGAGCGGTTGGAATGGGGATGAGGTTGGACCCTTTTGGGGATTGCCGCGGTCCTTGACGCGCCGGCTGGCGAGCAAGCGGGCGCAGGCCGTTGGCTTTGCCAATTTTGGCGCGCTCCGGTTCAATCGCTAAGACAGCTTGGTTCATTCACCACACCAAAGGACCGGTCCGGGTCGTAAGCGCGCATTCGACACCACGTGCGGCATGTTGCGGCATGTATTGTCGACAGATCAAGGAGGCGACTATGCTAAACTCGACCAGCCTTCTCGCTGACGCATTGGGTCGGAACCTAGCGGAGACCTATCGGAGAAGCTATGGCAACCGCGAACCGCACTTTGGCGACGGCCTGGACGAAGCGGCGCGACTCGTGATAGAGCGCATTGCGACCAGCGATGCGCTCTATCACGATTGTGAACATACGGCCCTGGTTACCCTTTGCGTCCAGGACATTTTGCGTGGCCGTCAGCTTGAGCGGA
>JBPYDY010000031.1:0-6297 GCA_051986155.1 Methylocella sp. | reverse complement strand
CTTCCCTTGCCGGGAGTGTGGAAGCTGAGCATCAGGGCTTTCCGGCTTGTGCTGCGCCTAAAGAGGATAGAACGCCTCGCCCGCTGCCGCCATGGCGCGCAGGCGCTCGCTTGGCCGGTAAATGGGGCTCACGCTCGCCCATTTACCGGCGCGAGAGACGACATCAGAAAGACCGAGCCAATCGGCATATTTGAGCGCCCCCCCAAGATAGCGCGGCAGGCCAAGGCCAAGAATGAGGCACATGTCGACATCTGCCGGTGAGGCAGCGGCGCCTTCTTCCACACAGCGCGCGGCCTCAAGAATCAATGGCAGCATCATGCGCTCCACGGTCTCTTCCATGCTCATAGACCGTCTCTCGCGAGGCTGACTTGGGGCAACCAGGCGCGACGTTTCTGCGTCAAAATCCTTGCGCGGGCGGCCTTTGCCATCAGGCGAATATTTGTAGAAGCCACGGCCAATTTTCTGACCGAGACGCCCGGCACCCAGCAAGATTTGGATCGCCGTCTCGAAGGCCACGTCCATGCGCGGCGCATATTCTGCCGACATGATGTCAACCACATGAGCCGCAATATCTATGCCGATGACATCGATAAGATAAGCGGGACCCATGGGCCAGCCGAAATCCTCCATCGCCCTGTCAATCTCCCGGAAATCGGCGCCCTCATGAATGAGGTGCAGAAATGCGAGGAAATAGGGTGTCAGGATACGGTTGACAACAAAGCCCGGGCAGTCCTCCACCACAATTGGTGTCTTGCCCATGGCGGCGGCGTAGCCGGTGACGGCCGCGATCGCCTGAGCCGCCGTTTTCGGTCCGCGAACCACTTCGACGAGCGGCATCCTTGGCACCGGATTGAAAAAATGCATGCCGACAAAGTTTTCGGGGCGGCGAAGACCTTCCGCCAGAGTATCGATCCGCAGCGATGAGGTGTTTGTGGCGACGATTGTGTTGGGTTTCGTAAGATCCTCGATCTCCCGCAGCACTCTTTGCTTGATGTCAACTTCTTCGACGACGGCCTCGACAACCAGGTCGGCGCTCGTAAATCCATCATAAGTCAGGCTCGGCGCGATCCTGCCAAGGATCGTATCGGCTTTGTCTTGCGTGAGCCTTCTAGTCTCCACGGATTTGGCAAGCAGCTTTCGTGCTTCCAGCATGCCGAGGTCGAGCGCCGCTTGCGAGACATCCTTCATCACGACGGGCACGCCGGAAAGCGCGCTTTGATAGGCGATGCCGCCGCCCATGGTTCCAGCGCCAACAACCGCCGCCTTGGTGATCTTTGGCGCGTCCTTGGCATAGCGGCGAGCGGTTTTTTTGACCGCTTGCTCATTGACGAAAATCGCAACAAGCGAGCTTGCGGCTTGTGTCTTTGCGACCTTGCCAAAAGCCTCGGCTTCGAGAACGAGGGCCGCGTCGCGGTCTAACCTTGAGGCCTTTTCGAGCAACTCCACAGCGGCATGGGCGGCGGGCAAATGCGGCAGCGCCTTGTCGGCCTGCGCTTTGGCTGCGGTAAGCTGCGCGGCCACCAGTTCCGGAGCAAGACCAAGGCTGCAATTCATGCTTTGGCGCCGCTCCCGCCAATTCTGTCTGCCTGAAATGGCAGCTTGCAAAAGAGCCCGCGCGGCCAAGATCAGATTTTCCGGTACCGCAACGGCGTCGACGGCGCCGGCCTCCAGCGGCTTGTCGGCCGCTTGCTGGGCGCCGGACGTGATCCATTCGGCGGCCTCAGCGAGGCCGATGAGGCGCGGCAGGCGGACCGTGCCGCCATAACCAGGGAAAAGGCCGAGGTGAATTTCCGGAACGCCGATTTTTGCGGCGGTTGACATGACCCGGTAGTCAGCCGCGAGCGCAACCTCAAGCCCGCCGCCGAGCGCAAGGCCATTGATTGCAGCAACTGTCGGCACGAGGAGATCGGCGATCGCGGTAATAAGTGCGCTGTTGGCTGCTACAAACGCCGCAATATCTTTTTCCGGCCGCCTAAAAATGGCGGTGAATTCAAAAATATCCGCACCGACGATAAACGCCTCCTTGGCGCTGGTGATCAAAACACCTTTTATCGCGGATACTGCCTTGATCGCATCAAGGGCGCGGCGCAGCTCGTCAAATGTAGATGCATCAAGTTTGTTGATGGCTTCATTTGCGCGGTCAAAGCGCAGCTCGGCGATCCCGCCGCTTTGCAAATCGACCTTGATTGTTTGACCTTCGAAAACCATGGCCTTGCCACCTCGCTCTGCTCACCTCTCCATCCGGATAGCCAAATAACACTTTCCTGGAGTAACTTGGTGCGCCCGCCTAAACCTCCTCGGTTGCGAACGCCGCGGCAATAAGCGCTATCGTATAGGGCTCGCGCGGATTTTCGACGATCTCTTGCACTGGCCCATGCTCGATAATTCGACCCTCCTTCATCACCGCGATTTCGTCGGCGATGGCGCGGATCACCGCGAGGTCGTGGCTTATGAAAACATAAGCCAAGCCATGCGCCTTCTGCAACCGTTCGAGCAGCGCAAGAATCTCGATTTGAACAGCCCGGTCGAGCGCCGAAGTCGGTTCGTCGAGCACCACAAGCCGCGGTTTCAAGATCATCGCCCGCGCGATTGCCACGCGCTGCCTTTGCCCGCCAGACAATTCCTGCGGATAGCGGTCGCGCAGAGCCGGATCGAGGAACACCTCTTCGAGTGCCAGAGCCGCACGCCGGTCGCGCTCGCGGCGGGTCATGGCAGGCTCATGAATGCGCAAGCCTTCGGTGACAATGTCCCCAACGCGCATCAGGGGAGACAGCGAACCAAAAGGGTCTTGAAATACTAATTGCATGGAGCGCCGCAGCGGACGCATGGCGCTCCGGCCGAGCCTTGTGAGATCCATGCCGTTAAAGAGGATCTCGCCATTTGCCAACTCGAGTTTAAGGAGCGCTCGGGCGAGCGTCGATTTGCCCGAGCCGGATTCGCCGACAATACCAAGCGTGCGGCCTTGGCGAAGTGTCAGGTTTACTCCGTCGATCGCCCTGATCGCGTGGCCCCGGCTCAAAAAGCCGCCGCGTAAATAAAATTGCACGCGCACGCCGCTCGCGCGCAGGACCACAGGCGCATCTTTGCGATCATGAGGCTTTGCCCGCGGCATTCCGGCGAGCAAACTGCGCGTATAGCCGCGCCGCGGACTTGCAATAACATCTGCAACTGGGCCGCTCTCGGCGATCTCGCCCTCGCGCATCACATGGACCTTGTCCGCGATGTGGCGAACAAGCCCCAGGTCATGGCTGATAAAAATCATCGCCATGCCAAATTTTTGTTTGAGCGCTTCAAGCAGCGCGAGAATTTTCGCGGCGACCGTCACGTCGAGCGCCGTTGTCGGTTCGTCGGCGATCAATAGACCCGGGTTGCAAGAAATGGCCATCGCGATTGCCGCGCGCTGGCGTTGCCCACCGGAGAGTTCATGCGGATAGGAATGGACCCGGCGCTGCGGCTCGGCGATGCCGGTGAGCTCCAAAAGCTCGATTGCCCGCGCCTTGGCGGCACGATGCGAAAAACCTGCCTTAAGGCGAAGGACCGCGGCAATCTGACTGCCCACCATGAAAAATGGATCGAGTGACGAGGCCGGCTCCTGGAAGATGATCGCGATGCGGCTGCCGCGCAGCGCATCAAGCTGCCGCGGCGAAAGTGCAAGCAGATCGGCGCCCTCGAAGAGAGCGGAGCCCTCGGTAACGGCGGAGCGCGGCAGAAGGCGGAGCGCGCCGAGGACCGTCTGGCTCTTGCCGGAGCCAGATTGACCGACGATTGCCGCCGTTTCGCTGTGCCGGACGGTAAGGTTCACACCGTTGACGGCCCGGACAGATCCATAACGCACATGTAAATCCTTGATCTGAAACAGGGGCTCGGCGTCCATCAGCCAGTCTCAGTTTGTCCCGCGTATAAGGCATTTCCAAGAATTTGGAGCGCGGCGAGGGTCACACCCAAAAACAGGGCCGGAAAAATCAGAAGATGAACGGAGCCCTGGATATTTCTGGCTCCATCGGCGATGAGCACGCCCCAGCTCGTCAAAGGCTCCTGCACGCCTAGGCCGAGAAAGGACACAAAACTTTCAAGCAGGATCACACGCGGGATAAGCACGGTGAGATAGGCAGCGATTGGTCCGGCGGCATTGGGAATAATGTGGCGCCAGAGAATCGCCGGCGCGCTTGCGCCAAGCACCTCTGCGGCGGCAACAAACTCCTTTTGCTTGATCGACAGCGCCTGGCCGCGCACGATGCGGGCCATATCGAGCCACTCGACCGCCCCGATCCCAACAAAGATCAGCACGAAGTTGCGGCCAAAAATCATGACGAACACGATCACGAGGAAAATGAACGGAAGGGCATAGACGATTTCGATGATGCGCATCATCAGCATATCGATGCGACCGCCGGCATATCCCGATACGGCACCATAGGCGACACCGAGAGTGAGAGCCACAAAAGAGGCAAGCAGCCCGGCGGCGAGGGAGACGCGGCCCGCAATTAGCGTCCTGGTGAGAAGGTCGCGTCCATTGGCGTCGGTTCCAAACAAAAATAGTTGGCGCTTCAGTGCAACGTCGATCACGAGCCGCCGCCCTTCATCTGCCGATTTGACAACATCGGCGGACCCAAAAACATCGGAGCGTTCGAAAGCCCGCAAGGCACGCGGGTCCAATGGCTTGCTGCTCTCGATCGTGACAATTAAGCCGCCACCATCTCCTTGCTGAACCGCACTCTGCACATGCATGCGCCGTACAATCGCCTCGAGAGCCTCGCGCGCTTCGAAGGCCATTGGGTGAGACACAAGGGACGGGCGGACAAGGATATAATCTCGATAGACCCGATCGTAAGGATGGCCCGAAAGAAGCGGGCCAAAAAGGCAAAGGAAGCCGACAGCTCCAAGAATCGCAAGGCTTGCCCGTGCCGGCCGGTGCTCGAGAAGGAAGAATCGCACCCGTTGTTTCATCGCGGCCTCGATTGAAAACGCACACGCGGATCGAGCCAGGCGAGAATGAGATCGGCAATAAGATTGAACAAAAGGACCGCCGCCGCGATGATGATAACCGTGCCCATGACAAGCGTATAATCGCGGCCGAGCGCGCCATAGACGAAATAGCGGCCAATGCCCGGAATCCCAAAAATGGTTTCGACAACGACCGACCCAGTGAGCAGATTTGCCGCAGCAAGCCCGAGGTAGGAAACAACCGGCGGGAGAGCCGCGCGCATGGCGTGCAGGGTGACATGGAAGCGTGGCAGGCCAAAGGCTCGCAGCGTGCGAATGTGCGGCATCAGCAGCGCCTCTTTGAGGGAGGCCTGCGTCAACCGCGCAACAATGGCGATTTGCGGCAGAGCGAGCGTGGTCACAGGCAAGATTTGGTTTTGCCATGCCCCATCGTTCCAGCCGCCAACCGGCAGTATATGAATTGTCAGGCCGAAAGCGAGCTGCAGCAGGGGTGCGACGACAAACACAGGGATCGCTATGGCAAATAGGCCAGTGCCATCGACGATGCGGGAACCGATCGCGGTTCTGCTCATCGCGCAGGCTGCGCCCAGCGCCGTTCCTACCAGGATCGCGGCGAGCATCGCCTTTGCGCCAAGCGCGGCCGAGACGGGTAGCGCCTTGGCAAAGAGCTCGCCCACAGAAAAATCGCGCCAATGCAGGCTTGGTCCGAGATCGCCATGGGCGAGGCTTTGCAGGTAAAACCAAAATTGTTCGATGAGCGGCCGGTCCAGCCGGTAAATCCGGCGCAGATTCTTCACGATTTCGGGATCGAGCGCGCGCTCGGTGTCAAACGGCCCGCCGGGCGCAAGACGCACGAGAAAGAATGCTAGAACAACGATAATAAACAGTGCCGGAACTGACGCGGCGAAACGAGCAAGAATAAAACGAACCACGGCTCAGCCCACCGAGTTAGACATCGAAACGGCGTGGTTTGGTCTTTTCCGAAGCAGTTCACGGGGTTTCGTTCAAAGCGTGGCCATTAGCTCTTGCTCTAGATAATGGCCCTGCCGCCCGAAGGACACCGCAAGTAAGCTTTGGGAGAGGTCTAAGAATTCTTGGCACTCGCATGACAGCCGGCTCCGAATTGAACAGAGATTTCTCATAAAGGATGCTCTAACGTCTTTAGCGCATGGGAGGCAACGATGCCGAAAATAATCCCTAATCTCTGGTATGCCGAGAAAGCAGAAGAAGCTGCCGCTTTCTACGCGTCATTGCTGCCCAATTCCAAAGTGGACAGCGTCACGGAGCTGCCCGCGGACACGCCGAGCGGGCCGGCAGGCTCCGTGAAGGTGGTCGAGTTCACCCTGATGGGGC
>JBPYDY010000030.1:0-8115 GCA_051986155.1 Methylocella sp. | reverse complement strand
GACGAGATGGGCCTCAAGCGCGGCGCGCGGGTCTACGCCTTGATTAAAACCTCCGCCCTCGACGAGCAAAATGTGGCTTCTGTCATGCGAAGTTAGGCAGCGGAAGTGGAGCTCGGCGGGCGCAACGCAAAAGGAACGATCGGGTTGCTACCGAGCCGCGTTTGCCATCCGCAATTGGCAGTCTCTTCGCGGAAGCGACGGAATATTCGCACTGGAATGAGGTGCGAGGAAGCCCGCGCAATATCACAGGTGTCTCATTTGCGCGCAGTTTTCTTTAGATGCACAAGCGGGACGCTGCTAGTTCCGGCGTCAATGGTCCTTACTCGGGTCGTCCGCCGGGTTGACATAGATGATCTCGAAAGGACCCTTCCCGTGCACTTGCACGATCGTCTCCGTGGTTACCCAGGCATAGTGGTTCATCCCTGCAGGCATCGAAACGAAGCCGCCCGGTGCGAACGCCTGCCCCTTGCCGGTATCGAGCTTGTCCCCCATTCCCGCGTAAAAGGTTCCGGACAAGACAGTGACGTTCTCTGTCGTCGGGTGATGGTGAGCAGGGATTTCGTAGTTGCCAGGCATTTTAATGCGGACGACATAGGGACCGTCCTTGGACGGATCTGCTGAAAGCACAGCAATCATGGCGCCCTTGGGAAAGTTGGGTGGCGCCGGGCTCCATTTGACAGCTTCTGGCCCGGTAACGAGATCGATTGCGGGACTCTCTGCCCGAACAGATGGCGCGGCGGCAATCATCATTGAAAGTGCAAGAGCAATGACTCGTATTTATATCGTCCTTCTCTTGGGCGTTCCCTTCTCATAGATTTAGTTTGCACTATAAGAGTGGCTAATATCAAGACTGGTGCTCGGGAAGGCCGGGCTACTTCCCGGTTGTCTCCGTTATCGGCAATGGGCACTCTCTTGGCTTAAGCAACGGAATATTTTTTGTGCCGGAATGGTGCACAAAAAATATTTTTAAAAATCAGAAGACTAGCGGCTCAAGCTATCTGCCCTCAATCATTTTCGATTTTCGTCCCGACTGCAGTTCAAGCAGCAGTGCTTTACCGGAGATCGGCGGGATTTCCCAAATTGTCTCGTGGCGGCCAAAGCTAGGCGACGCTTATTCGCCTCCCGTCTCAAAAATTGCCTAACCGCCGGCTTCTGCGGCCTCAGCCACTTCCGCCGTTTCGGCCGCTTCCGCCGCGCAGCAGGCAGGCTCGGGCGCAGGGGCTTGAGCGGGCAGCGGAAAGCTCGGGCACATGGGCGTTGGGATGTCGACTTCGACCTCGAGAGTCGAGATGGCTTCGCCGCGCTCCATCTTGACCTTGATGCCGTCGTGATCGACCGGAAAATGTTTGGCGATGACGGCCAGGATTTCTTCGCGAAGAATTGCGATGAGATCGGATTTGCCGGCGACGGCGCGCTCATGCGCGAGCAGAATCTGCAGCCTTTCGCGCGCGAGGGGGGCAGTCGAGCGCGGGCGCTTGAAAAAATCGACGAGTCTCATGCCGCCCTCCTTCCAAACAGCTTGCCGAACAGGCCTTTGCGATCGCTCGGTACGACGATCTCCAAAGCTTCGCCATTGAGCCTTTTTGCGGCGTCGAAATAGGCGCGCGCCGGGGCGCATAACGGATTGTTCAAAGTGACCGGCGAACCGAGGTTGGAGGCGCGCAACACCTCGGTGCTTTCAGGAATGATGCCGAGTAGTGGGATCGAAAGAATCTCAAGCACGTCTTCGACATTGAGCATTTCGCCGCGCCCGGCGCGAGCCGAATCGAAGCGGGTCAGCAGGAGGTGCTTTTGCACGCGCTCGCCCTTCTCAGCCAAAAGAGTTTTGGAGTCGAGAAGGCCGATGATGCGATCGGAGTCGCGCACCGAAGAAACTTCCGGATTGGTCACGATGATGGCAATATCCGCATGGCGCATCGCAAGGGTCGCACCGCGTTCAATCCCCGCCGGGCTATCGCAAATTACCCAATCGAATTTTTCCTTAAGTTCGCCGATAACGCGCTCGACGCCCTCTTCAGTAAGGGCATCCTTATCGCGGGTCTGCGAGGCAGGCAGAAGCGACAAGGTTTCGACGCGCTTGTCGCGAATAAGCGCCTGGGCGAGCTTGGCGTCGCCTTGCACCACATTGATCAAGTCGTAGACCACGCGGCGCTCGGCGCCCATCACGAGATCGAGGTTGCGAAGCCCAACATCGAAATCGACGACCGCGACATTTTTCCCAGCTTGCGCCAGCGCCGCGCCGAGGGCCGCGGTCGAGGTCGTCTTGCCAACGCCGCCCTTGCCAGATGTTACGACCAGAATTTTGGCCATGTTGGTGTCTCCCGGTTTCTTTTACCCCTGAGCCATGATCATCGAATCGCCATCGAGCCAAATCTGAACCTGCTTGCCGCGCAGATGCGCAGGCATATCGTCGGCAACCATGTAGAGGCCGTCGATCGAAAGCAGCTCGGCTTCGAGCTTGCGGCAGAAAATCCGCGCGCGGGCATCGCGCGAGCCGGCGATTGCCCTGCCCCGCAACGGCCCGTAAATATGGATTGACCCGCCGGCGATGATTTCGGCGCCGGACGAAACCGATCCGACAACGATCACGTCGCCTTCGGGATGCACGATGCTTTGGCCGGAGCGGATGGATTTGTCTAAAAGCAGGGAGTTCGGCAGTTGCGCGGGCGGCGGCCGAGCGGCAAGGGTGCTGGCCGCGTGAGAAGCAGCGGCAGCCGGTTCGGCATTGGAATCGGAAAAAGGAGCGGGCGCAGCTGCCTCTCCGGCGCCGGGAGGAGCTTCGTCGGAGGTGGCGCTGGTTTGCCGCCCGCTCAAAAGCAGTGGCGGCATTGCAAAGTCGAGCCAGTACGGCTCGGCGCCTTCGATACCCATGACCTTGATGTTGCGTTCGGTCAGCTTTTGCAAGAGCTCCGCAAGCCCTGCCTTGCCGGGTTGGAGCGCGGCGACGTCGAGCACCACAGGCCGCCCAAAGAAAAAGCCGGGCGAGCGCGCGAGCCAGGCATCCAAATCGCCAAGCCAGGTTTCGACCGGAGGTTCCGGCGACAGGACCATGGCGTGATAGGAGCGGCCATGGAACCTGATGGAGGTGCGAGGGCGGGCAACGGCTGTCACTTGTGCGCCTCAACTGAACTTTAACCATTTACGCAAGGCATGGTTAACAGCCGGTTAAGGTTTGGCCTTCTCAAGCGGTTTATGTGGAAGCGGCCTGTGGTCCTGCCAATCTCATTGAAAAACAGAACCGAACTTATCCGGCCGCGTTTTCCGGTTTGATGATGACTTGGAAGCGTCTCAGTTTGCATTTCTTCTCATGACCCATACGCAGACCTTCGGTTTGCAATGCTTAGCCATTGCATTGCCGCCACTGACTTGCTCGCGTCAATATGACCGCACCGTTGAAGGAAGGTCTCGAGAAAGGATGGTCGGACACGGTGCGCGCCTCTTGGGGACGGATGTGGGCCGTTCGGCTACTGGACCTGCTTCACCGCTGGCGGTTTCCAAGTTCCATCGATAATCGACGGCGCTTGCTCCTGCGGCCAATACATGCGCAGCGTCATGTTGAAGTCCTTGTCGCCGGCGGGTAGCCAGTTCGATTCCTTGGCCTTGCCCGGGGGCTCTTGCTGCACATAGATGTCGAGCGACCCGTCCGGATTTTTCTTCAGCGGCATCCAGCTGCTGATCGCATAGCGATTGATCGGATTGGCCACGAAGAAATCGTCGGCGCCATACATCGTAATCGACCAGAAGGCCCTGACCGGCGGCAGCGCGCCTTGTCGAAATGGATGACATATTTGTTCGTGCCGTTGAGAGTCTTACCTTCGCCGTCCACGAAGGCGGAGGGATAGACGGCGTCCTGGGGCACGTTGGCGCCGAGGCCCAACAGCGCGACCACTGCCCGCGCCCCATAGTCTGCACCGAAATTCCTGAGGATCATCGGCGGTATGCGCCAACCATTGACCGGCGCGCCGCCTACCTCTTTAGAGGCCGCCCGCAACTTCTCCAGAGCAACCTTCACCGATTGTTCGAGACCCTTCGCCACGGTCGGATCGAGCCTGGAAGGGTCGAATGTCTCGCCTGGGACAATTCCGATGGCCTTCAGCTTATCGAGTACGGGCGCTTCCGACGACGGCTCGGCAACGTCCGCTGCCGTATTATCGGCTTCAGCCTGTCCTCTCGCCGCGTCCGGCCGCGACGCGGGCTTCTGGTCATTACATCCGCCTAGAGCTCCCAGGCCCATAAGAAGAAACAATGACAGCCATTTTGCAATCATAAATGCAGGCCCTCGCTCGAAGCACTGAACATGCGAATTATACCTTCCTGCGATGCCATTAAAAGCTCTGAACCGCATCTGAGGGCTGCAGCAAATAAGGTTGTAACTTCCGACACACATGCGCCGATCATCCGACGAAGCAATGTATTGCTGCAATTGTTTCCATGCGTTGAGGTTTGTCAAATTCCAGAGCACTGGTGCGTGTCTCTAGAGGTCAGCTATTGGCGCAAGGCGAAAATTAAAATTGAGACACCACCCTGACTTTGCCAAGACACTCACATGAGCCGCGGCCGGCGCAGATCGAGGGTCAGCGGAAATTCGGCCGAATGCTCTTGCGGGGGCACATCGAAACCGCCTGGCGTGTGGCCGTGGTCCTGAAAACGCGCGCGGCGGCGGGCTTCCGCCTCAAAACTGTTGACCGGAAAAGTCTCGTAGTTGCGGCCACCGGGATGAGCGGCATGGTAGACGCAACCGCCCAATGACCGGCCGTTCCAGCTGTCGACGACGTCGAAGGTCAGCGGAGCTTGCACCGGAATTGTTGGATGCAGGCCATTGGGCGGCTGCCAAGCCTTGAACCGCACCCCCGCGATCGCCTCGCCGGATATGCCCGTGGGCGTCATCGGAACACGGCGCCCGTTGCAGGCGATGACATGACGGGCCGGAACGAGCCCGCTCGCCTTAAGTTGTAGACGCTCGACGGAGGAATCGACGAAGCGGACCGTACCGCCTGCCGCGCCTTGCTCGCCCATGACATGCCAGGGTTCGAGCGCCTGCCGAAGCTCGAGTCGAACGCCGCCATGGGTGACCGCTCCAAATAACGGAAACCGGAACTCGAATTGCGCTTCGAACCAGGCGGGATCGAAGGCGTAGCCCGCCTCGCTCAGATCATCGAGCACGCCCAAAAAATCGGCCCAAACGAAATGCGGCAGCATGAAACGGTCATGCAGCGTGGTCCCCCAGCGCACGAGATCGCCTTGCTGCGGCTCCTGCCAGAACCAGGCGACGAGTGCGCGCAGCAATAAGTGCTGGGCGAGGCTCATCCGCGCATCGGGCGGCATTTCGAAGGCCCGGAATTCAACGAGCCCAAGCCGCCCCGCAGGCCCTTCCGGTGCATAGAGCTTGTCGATACAAATTTCCGCGCGATGGGCATTGCCCGTCACATCGACGAGCAGATTGCGGTAGAGGCGATCGGCGAGCCACAGCGGCGCGGCTTCTCCGGCGTGCGGCGTGCTGGCGAGCGCGATTTCGAGCTCATAGAGCTGGTCGTGCCTTGCTTCATCGGCGCGCGGCGCCTGGCTCGTGGGCCCGATAAAGAGGCCGGAGAAGAGATAAGATAAAGACGGATGCCGCTGCCAATATAAAATCAGGCTCTTGAGCAAGTCCGGCCGGCGCAGAAACGGGGAGTCGGCGGGCGCGGGACCACCGATCACGATATGATTGCCGCCGCCTGTACCGGTGTGGCGGCCGTCGAGCATGAATTTGTCGGCGCCAAGCCTTGTTTGGCGGGCGTCCTCGTAAAGGCCCATGGTTGTCTCGACGAGTGCCTGCCAGCTTGCGGAGGGGTGGATATTCACCTCGATGACGCCTGGATCAGGCGTCACCTTGATGACGTTGAGGCGCGGATCGAACGGCGGCGGATAACCCTCGATATGCACCGGCAAACCAGCGGTGGCCGCACTCGCCTCGACCGCTGCGAGAAGCTCGAGGTAGTCCTGCAAATCTCTGACTGGCGGCAGGAAGACGCAAGGGACGCCGTCGCGCGGCTCGACCGAAAGCGCCGTGCGCACCGCGCCCTCGATTACCTCCTGCTCGATGCGCGGCTGCCTTGATGCTGACGCCGTCGCGGCATGCTCAAAACGCTGCGCGATCTCCTCTAGGACGGGCAGAGGCCCGCGCGGTTCAAACGAATCCCGCGCGACAATAACGGGATAGGATGATGCCGGGATCCACGGGAGCGACGGCAAAGGCAGCCGAAAACCGGCAGGCGAATCGCCTGGCATGAGAAAGAGCTTGCCCCGCCGCAAAGACCATTTTTCGCTTTGCCAGCGTGGCTGCGCGCCGCCTTGCAGCAAACCGGCTTGCGCATTCCACCGCTGGATTGGCATGACGTAGCCAACCGGCGTTTTCAGCCCGCGGGCGAAAGTCCGGATCATCCGGCTGCTTTCTTCCGGATCCTCTATTTTTGGGTCAAGCGGCGTGGCGTTCTCGGGCAGATTGGCTTCTTTTGCCTCCCAAGCCATCGGGTCTTCATAGGCCGCGACGACAAATTGGGCCTCGATCCCCAGCTTTTCGGCAATGCTGGCGGCCAGGAGCTCGGCCTGTTCGGTCTGCCGCTCAACATCTGCAACTAAGGCGTCCGCGACGATTTCGGGTGACGGCCCGCCGGCGCCAACTTCCGCAAAGAGGGCGGGATCCTTCCAGATCGGCACGCCGTCCTTGCGCCAATAAAGCGACAAGTTCCAGCGCGGCAGGCTCTCGCCCGGATACCATTTGCCTTGGCCATAATGCAGCATCCCGCCGGGCGCGAACCGCGCCTGCAGCCGGCGGATCAATTTATCGGCGAAGCGGCGTTTGGTTGGCCCCGCGGCGGTGGTATTCCATTCCGCCGATTCGAAATCGTCGATCGACACAAAGGTCGGTTCGCCGCCCATCGTCAGGCGTACGTCGCCGGCAGCGAGATCGCCGTCGACCTTTTCTCCCAATGCGTCGAGTTTCGCCCATGCGGCCTCGGAGAAAGGCAAGGTGATGCGCGGCGCCTCGCCAATCCGGGTCACGCGCATATCGAAATGAAAATCGACTTTTGCCGGTTCAACCATGCCGGAAATCGGCGCCGCGGCGCGGTAATGCGGCGTCGCGGCCAAGGGCAAATGCCCCTCGCTGCAAAACAAGCCCGACGTCGGGTCCATGCCGACCCAGCCGGCGCCGGGAAGATAGACCTCGGCCCAGGCATGGAGATCGGTGAAGTCATGGGGCGTGCCTTTTGGCCCATCGAGCGGCTCGATGTCGGCCCGCAGCTGAATAAGATAGCCGGATACAAAGCGCGCCGCGAACCCGAGGTGGCGGAGGATCTGCACCAGCGTCCAGGCCGAATCCCGGCAAGAGCCCGAACGAACCTCCAGGGTTTCCTCTGGTGTCTGCACGCCTGGCTCCATGCGGATCACATAACGGACAGCCTTTTGCAGACCGGCATTGAGATCCACGAGGAGGTCAACAGTGCGGACTGGGCCTTTGGGGAGGCCTACGATATAGGTATTGAGAAGCGGGCCTAATGGCTCAGCGGCCAGATAAGGCGCAAGTTGGGCTTTAAGTTCTGGCTCATAAGAGAATGGAAATTGCTCGGCATAGGGTTCGATGAAAAAGTCGAACGGGTTGGTGACGGCAAGCTCCGCTGTCAAATCGACCTCGACCTTGAATTCCGGCACCCGATCAGGAAACACAAACCGCGCTTGCCAATTGCCATGCGGATCCTGCTGCCAGTTCACGAAGTGCTCGGCCGGGGTGACTTTGAGCGCGTAGGCCAAAATCTTGGTCCGGCAGTGCGGCGCCGGGCGCAGCCGCACGATTTGCGGTTCGAGCACGACCGGGCGATCGTATTTATAGTGCGTGATGTGGTGAATAGCGGCCGAGATGGTCACGCGCGTTGGTCCTGGGAAACGCCGTGTCCGGCGCGCTTCTGCCTAGCCAAAATTGCGAGCAAGCCGCGTTCTGAATTTTTGCTCTGGCAACTATAATCGATGCAAGATCGGTTCCAAATTGGAGTTCGACAGACGTTATGGCAACGCTGCGAATTCAAATTCCGAAAGTGTTTTCTCGAAGTAAGCTATTCCCCCGCCGTCGGCTGTTCGAGC
>JBPYDY010000029.1:0-2045 GCA_051986155.1 Methylocella sp. | reverse complement strand
GCTTATCTTTTTCGAGCATATCCTTGATGAGATAAATTCGCCCGCGCGGGCTATCGAGCTCGTCGCCAAGCAAAACGAAGGTCGGGCATGTCGCGGTGCAAAAGCCGCAATGAACGCAGGCACGGAGAATTTTTTCGGATTCCGCCGTCGCCGGATTTTCGAGCTGGGCGAGAGAAAAATTCGTCTGCATCCTAAAATTCCTGCCACATGCGCCGTGGCTCCAAGATAGCGTAAGGGTCAAACGCCTCCTTCAGACGCCGCGATAAAGATGCAAGTCCTTCAGGCTGCGGCTCGAAGACCGGCAATATTGTGCGCAGCTCGGCGGGCCCGCGGATAAGGGTCGCATGCCCGCCGCCATTTTGCGAGACGGCCTCGCGAATGATTGCCACTGCGCCATCGGAGCATGGGTCAATGCCAAGCCAGACGAGCCCGCCTGACCAATCGAATAATGCCTCCGCATGATGCGCGCGGCCAACGGCGGCTGCGACCTTCGGACCGGCGGTGGGGGCGACCGAAACGCGCCAGATGATCCTTTCGCGCGACTCTGCCAGCGGCGCAACGTCACGGATGGCGCGCCAAAGCTTTTCGGTTGCCGGAGCATCGAGCCTCGCTAAGGGCGCGAAACCTTTGAGCAGCGTTTCAAGCAGCGCAAGCCGCCCTTCGACCGAGGGTGCAAATCCTTCGACGCGCAAGGCCGTGATCGCCTTGTCAAAACCTTGGCTCGCCGCGGCAAAGGGCGGCAGATGCGCGGCGCCCAATACATCGGCGGGTGCGCCCATCGCGGCGCATAGCACCTTTATCGCCGCCTCGGGATCGAGGCCAAGAAGGATCAAGGTCGCGGATGTCTCCCCGCGCGGGAGAACCTTTAGGGTGATTTCGGTTGCGACGGCAAGCGTTCCAAATGAGCCGCAAAGCGCCCGCGAAAGATCATAGCCGGTGACATTCTTGACCACCCGGCCGCCTGCCTTAAAAGCCTCGCCGCGGCCCGAGACCGCCTTCACGCCCAGGACAAAGTCACGCACGGCCCCCGCCTTGATCCGCCGCGGCCCGGAAAGATTGGCCATAACGCAGCCGCCGATCGTGCCGTGCCCGGTGCCGTATAGCGCCGCAACAGACATCGGCTCGAAGGCAAGCTCTTGACCGCTTTGCGCCAATAGCGTCTCGATCGCTTCAATGGGTGTTCCGGCAAGCGCGGAGAGGACAAGCTCCTCGGGTTCGTAAAAGCTTATGCCATTGAGGCGGGAGAAATCCAGCAGGCCAGGGTTCTTTACAGGCCTCCCGAGTTCCGCCTTCGTCCCGAGGCCCCGGATCGAAAGCGGCATGCGTTTTGCCGCAGCCTCAGCGACGGCTGCCGCTACCTCAGCCTGGTCAGCCGGGATAAATTGCATCATGTTGACTGGGGCCTTGCTCGAATCAAAGACTCTATAGGTTTTTCACCCCGGCGCGAAGGTTTTGGTGGCGCACAAGGAATGAGCGGAGGCAATGAAGATTTCGGTCATTACATTTGCGCAGAGCACGGACACAGATAAAGGCACGGCGGCCGGACCGGAGGCGCTGCTGACGGCAGGACTTGCCGATTGGCTGCGCGAAGAAGGCCATGGGGTGTCCGGCCCTTTCCATGCCGGCCTGAGCCAGGCCGAAGAGGGTGCCTATGGATCCTGGAATAAGGTCGGCTTAGCCAACGCGCAGCTGGCACGTCTCGTCTTGGATGCGGTGCGGCAGGGAGCTTTTCCGCTGATCTTAGAGAGCAATTGCTATGCTGCCATCGGTGTCTTGGCGGGGCTGCAAAAATCGGCCTAGACGGCCTCACCGCGCCTTGGCATGGTGTGGATCGACGCACATGGAGATTGCAACACGCTGGAGACGACGTTGAGCGGGATGCTCCGCGGCATGCCGGTCGCCACCGCTTTGGGCCTGTGCCTTATCCGGTTTCGCCAACAGTCCGGTCTTACTGCTCCGGTCGATTCGCGCGATGTCATTATGGCTTGTGTTCGCGCGAACGATCCCCTCGAAGAGAAGCAATCGCCCAATTGGGGATCGAGCTG
>JBPYDY010000028.1:0-5428 GCA_051986155.1 Methylocella sp. | reverse complement strand
AACGACCAACAGAGACCCCAAAGCCGCCGCATCATGGGCAAACGGCGGCGCGCCGAATTCTAGCTCAAGCTAGCCCACTCATCGAGGAGAATGGCCGAGCGATTGATACCGCATCTGTCATGGGATCACTGCCATATTGGTGATTTTTTTGCTTGGCATGATTGGTTAAAGGCGCTGAGTCAGCTGCGAGAACGCAGCTCGGCCGCGCGAGGAGGACTGAGTGGAAGGCTTCTATCGGAGCCAAGGCGCGGCAATCGTTTGGCGCGCCGAGGGATTCGCGATTTGCCTCAACGGTGTTTTGGCCGCCTCGCCGGCGCTCGCAGAGGACTCCGGTCAATTCGGCTCTGCATCAGGCTGGCGCAGCCTCGGAGGTGTGACAGAAACAACGTTGATCGGCGGACTTTTAATTGTCCTGGGGCTTACCGTGCTGCTCCATCTGGCCAAGCGGCGGCAGAGCATGGAGAGCGAAGCAGAGCTTCATTCCAAACTGTCTGCGCTGCAAGCGAAGCTCGATCGCGCCCAAATTTTTCTCGGCACCGCGCCGCAGCTCGTCATTGCCTGGGGCGGTTCGGGCTCGGGGCCTGATATCGAGGGGGATGCCGGGCTCGTCGCGGCTAGCGCCGCCCCCCGCCAGGTCCTTGCCTTCGGGACGTGGCTTCCGCCCGCGACGGCGCAGAAGCTCGACAACTTTGTGACCAGGCTGCGGACGCGAGGGGAGGCCTTCTGTTTGACGGCCACGAGCCTCAATGAGAAATCTCTTGAAATTGAGGGGCATCCGGCCGGAGGCATTGCGGTAATTCGGATTAGGGAAGTGTCCACCGGCCATCTTGAAGCCGCTCGGCTCCAATCGCTCCAGACGGCAACGCTCGAGCAGCTCGAGGCTTTTCGCTCGTTGCTCGATGCGGTCCCGTTTCCCGCATGGTTGCGCGACCACGCCGGCCAACTGGGCTGGGCCAATGCTGCCTATGCGCGCGCGGTTGAGGCCAAGAATCAGCAGGCCGCGGTGGAGCGAGGCATTGAGCTGATCGAAAGCCAGGCGCGCGATGCAAGCACCGCTGCACGAGAGTCGGGAGCGGTTTGGCGCGGCCGCGCTCAAGCAGTCGTTGCCGGCGAGCGGCGCAGGCTCGAAATTGTCGAAACGCCAGTGGGCACAGGCTCGGCCGGCATGGCGGCGGATGTTTCGGAATTCGAATCGCTGCGTTCAAATCTCGATCAGCTGACGCAGGCCCATCAGCGCACGCTCGACCAGCTATCGACGGCGGTTGCCATTTTTGACGGCGCCAAGCGCCTGGTTTTTTATAACGTCGCCTATCGTCAGCTGTGGACGCTCGACCAAACTTGGCTTGACGAAAAACCTGCAGATTCCGAGATTCTCGATCGCCTCCGGGCGGCGCGGCTGTTACCCGAGCAGGCCGATTTCCGGGCCTGGAAAGCAGAACTGCTCCGCGCCTATCAGTCGCTCGATACTGAGGAGCAGAATTGGTATTTGCCGGACGGGCGCACATTACGCGTAGTCATCAGCCCCAACGCGCAAGGTGGCGTGACCTATCTTTTCGATGACGTGACCGAACGCTACCGTCTGGTGTCGCAATTCAATGCCTCTATGCGGGTGCAAAACGAAACCCTCGATACATTGAAAGAGGGGGTCGCGGTGTTTGGCAGCGACGGCCGCCTCAAACTGTTCAACCCGGCCTTCGCTGCCATCTGGGCGCTTGGCCCGGCCGACCTTAAGGGACAGCCGCACGTTGATCGCGTGGCAAAACTTTGCGCGCCGCTCTTTGCCGATGAGGAGAGCTGGGCAGCGCTGCGTGGTGCCATTGCCGGTCTGCCTGACCTTCGAGTTGGCTTCGAACGGCGTCTTTCGCGCCGCGATGGCTCCGTGCTCGATTGCGCGGCGGCGCCGCTTCCCGATGGCGCCACCCTTTTGACCTTCATCGATACCACCGCCAGCGTAAACATCGAACGCGCATTAACCGAACGTAATCAGGCGCTGAGCGAACGCAACCAGGCGTTGACGGGTGCCGAAAAACTGCGCAACGATTTCGTACACCACGTGTCCTACGAATTGCGCTCGCCGCTGACCAATATTATCGGCTTCATTCAGCTGCTTGATGACCCCGCAATCGGCCCGCTCAACGCGAAGCAGCGCGAATACGCGGGCTATGTCATGAAATCTTCCTCGGCACTTCTTGCTCTCATCGACGATATTCTCGATCTCGCCTCGATCGATGCCGATGCGATGGAATTGGTCTTGGAAAAGGTCGATATCGCGCAAATCATTCAGGCTGCGTCGGATGATGTAAAAGACCGCCTCGCCCAAGCATCGCTGCGCCTCAAGATTGCGGTGAGCGAGGATATCGGATCCTTTACCGCAGACGGGAAACGTATCCGCCAGATTCTCTTCAATCTTCTGACCAACGCCATTGGATTTTCCTCGCCCGGTCAAACCATCGCCCTTTCGGCGGCGCGGAAGGACGGCAAGGTCACTTTCAGCGTCATCGATGAAGGAAGCGGGATTTTGCCCGAAATTCGCGAACACATTTTCGGCCGGTTCAAGACCTTCACATCCGGATCGCGGCACCGCGGCGCGGGACTTGGGTTATCCATCGTGCGGTCCTTCGTCGAACTGCATGGCGGCAGCGTCGAAATCGACTCCGTGCCTGGGAAATCAACAAGCGTCACTTGCATCTTTCCCGCGCACGGACGAAGCTGGTAAGCGATTTCGCGGCGGGTAGAGACGAGCGTGATGGTTTTGAACATGCCCCAACGAGACGTTCCCGAAGCAGTATGGCGCCGCGAACTCCATGATGAGGCCGGCATAGCGGAACTTACCGCCGAGATCGCAAGCCTTGCTAGACCCGGGGACCTCGTGACGCTGTCGGGCGGCCTCGGCGCCGGAAAAACGGCGCTGGCGCGGGCGCTCATCCGGCTCCTTGCAGGCGACCAAGAACTCGAGGTTCCAAGTCCCGCATTTACCCTGATGCAGTCCTACGATGGGCTGAGTTTTCCCATCCTTCATGCCGATTTCTACCGGCTCCAAAGGCCACCCGATCTCGCCGAACTCGGGTTTGAGGAAGCAAGCGACGGCGCACTTGTTCTTGTCGAATGGCCGGAGCGCGCGGAGGGATTTCTTTGCGCCGACAGACTCGATATCGCCTTCACGCTCGACAAGGACCGCGGCCCTGACTATCGCGCCGTGACGTTGACAGGCGTTGGATCCTTCGCCGGCCGGCTCGCTCATGCTAAAGCTGTTCACGAGCTTCTTTCTCGCAGCGGCTGGCAGACGGCAAAGCGCGAATTCATTCAAGGCGACGCCTCAACACGAAGCTATGAGCGCTTGGAGAAGCCCGACGGGCAGACTGCGATCTTGATGTCCTCCCCGCAGCGTCCGGATGGGCCGCCCATCCGCTACGGAAAATCCTATAGCGCCATCGCCAAGCTCGCCGAGAATATTCGGCCATTTATCGCGGTCGGACGCGGCCTTCGCGCGGAGGGCCTCTCGGCGCCGGAAATTCTGGCCTTTGACCTCGAGGCGGGACTCGGGCTTATCGAAGATCTGGGATCGGAACAAATAACAGATGAAGCCGGTATTATCGAAGAGCGCTATGCGGTGGCTTTGGCCGCGCTTGCCCACTTGCATGGTGCAAGCCTTCCGGACACTTTGCCACTCGATGACGGCGAAACATACCGGATACCGGCCTATGACATTGACGCCCTTTCGATCGAAATCGAACTCTTGACCGACTGGTATGCGCCTTACATCGCTTGCGTCCAGCTTTCCTCCGCCGCCAAGGCAACTTTCGTCAATCTTTGGCGGCAAGCCGTGCAGGATATCGTTGCCGCGAAGCCGGTTTGGACGCTGCGCGATTTTCACTCGCCCAATCTTCTGTGGCTGGCGGCCCGCGAGGGAATAGCCAAGGTGGGGCTGCTCGACTTTCAGGATTGTGTCATGGGCCATCCCGCATATGATGTTGTTTCCCTTGTGCAGGATGCTCGAGTCGATATTCCGGATGAAGAAGAGTTGAAGCTCCTTGCCTATTACGCGCGTCTGCGGCGCGAGACCGATTCTGGTTTTGATGTACCGGGGTTTCTGCGCAGCTACGCAACATTAGGTGCGCAGCGCGCGACCAAGATCCTCGGCATCTTTGCAAGGCTCGATGAACGCGACCACAAACCGCAATATCTTGCCCATATGCCGCGGGTCGAAAAATATCTCGCGCGCAATCTTCGCCATTCAGCTCTGGCAGAGCTCCGGCACTGGTACGCGGAGCGCTTGCCGGAAATATTTGGTGGCGCGTCCTAAAGCGTTCCGGCCCCGCAATGCCAGAAAATTTGCCAGACAAGGCCATGGTCTTCGCCGCAGGGCTTGGCACGCGCATGCGGCCGTTGTCGGATGATTTGCCCAAACCGCTGATCAAGGTGGCAGGAAAGCCCCTCATCGACCACGCGCTCGACCGGTTTGCGTCGGTTGGCGTTAAGGCGGCGATCGTCAATGTGCATCATCTGGCGAGCCAAATCGAAGCCCATATGGCGGCGAGAAAAACACCCAAAATTATCATCTCGGACGAACGTGGCACGCTGCTCGGGCAAGGCGGCGGCATCGTCAAGGCCTTGCCTTTTCTGGGGCAAGATCCGTTCTTCATCGCCAACACGGACGCCTTCTGGGTTGACGGGCCGGCCGACAATCTGCGCCGGCTGGGCCAAGCCTGGAATCCGGATCGGATGGACATTTTTTTGCTTGTCGCCGCGGTCACAACGAGCATCGGCGTCGACTCGTCTGGCGACTTTCATCTAACGCCAGAGGGACGGTTGATAAAGCGGGGGGAGCGCGACATTGCCCCCTTCGTCTATACAGGCGTCGGAATCATCAAGCCCAGCCTTTTTGTGGGCAGAGCGATCGAAGCGTTCCCCTTGACGCCGTTGTTTTTCGCCGCGGCCGAGCGCGGGCGCCTCTACGGCCAAAGGCTTGACGGACTCTGGCTTCATATCGGAACGCCCGAGGCAATCAAGGAGGCCGAACAAACGATCGCGCGCACGAAGCTGTAGCGGCTGGGGCTGGCAACATTTTTTGGATGCGTTGGTGCGCCGCGGACTGTCGATATAGGAGCGTATCGAAGCGCCGTGCAATTGACTATGGTAATTCCGATAGAAGAGGTGAGCAACCGGCGATCACGCACTGCAGTTTCCGTTGGGTCCCGAGCTGATCGCTGCTCCATCACCTTAGCCGGGAGCCGAGCACTTGCCGTAGGGGACGGCAAAGGAGCCAAAAGGGACGGAAAAGGAAATACGTCGCCCCGACGATCAAAAAACGGGGGTTCTGGAAAAACGCTGGTTGATTACCCTCGATCACGTGGCCCAAAAATTGAAGGCTCCAGCCGATTGCACTTAGAATAATTGCCTCCTTCCAGGCAACCACTCCCCACTCAAA